>NZ_AOME01000077.1 GCF_000336935.1 Halococcus salifodinae DSM 8989
CCATCAGAGATGTGTATAAGAGACAGCGCTCAACATCTTCAAGAACACGATTCCGCCGCTGTTCCTCTGATTCAGCGCGAACCGGCACACGCTCGGATCACACGAGTTCACGAGCTATGGCTTGATGTAGGCGTAGCCCTCCGCTTGGAGGCGCGTCAGTTCGCCGACGCCCGCGGGGACGAGCTCCACGCCGTCGATGAGGTCCTCGGTGGTCGTGTCGGTGCCCGCGATGGTGTTTTGGCATTGTTTGAACGTGACTCCGTACTCCATGAGCGTCTCGACGTGCTCGCGCTGTGGCGAGTCCTCCCTGACCAGCGCGAGCCCGCCGCTGTTCGTGACCACTGCGATCGCGTCGAGATCGATCGAGCCGTCGTCGAGCAAGTTGGCGACGTTGTTCACGACCCGCTCGTGGAGGCCGGTGTCGTCGTTCGAGTGGTGGAAGACGGCTTTCACGCACCCAGATAGCGTCGTCGGCGACTCAAACGATGCGGTTCGGCGTGACGAGCGCGGGTTCGACGGGGGTTGGCTCGGGTAGTTCTCTCACTTGACGGGCAATACGTCGGTCACGGTCCCGACGCCCTTGCTCTGGCCCTCGCGAAAGACGAAGCGCTGGCCCTCCTCGACGAGGTAGGGTCGGAACTTGAACCGGATCGTCGTGGAGCCGGTGTCGCCGGGAAGAAGCTGGCCCTCGGCGGGGTGGAACGCGGCGGCCTCGCTCACGGTTTCGAGATGGACGACCGGCTCGTAGCCGTCGTCGATCCGCGTCGGATGATTCAGCACCATTACGTCGGCCTCGAACTCCCGGACGGGGTCGGGATCGGCCTCGCGTGGCAGGAGCACCATCCCGCGCTCGACGTCGGCCTCGCGGACGCCCTTCAGCGCGATGCCAACGATTCGTCCGGCCTTCGCGCGGTCCACACGATGGTAGTGCATCTCGATCGAACGCGCCTCCACATCGTGAAAGGAGCCGTCGGGAAACGGGCCGAGCAGGAGTTCGTCGCCCGCCTCGACGGTGCCGGAGCGCACAGTACCAGAGGCGACCGCGCCGACGCCCGTGATCTTGTAGCTCCGGTCGACGTACATCGAGAATTCGCCCGTGCTCTCCCCGGTCTTCGGCAGGCGCTCGAACAGGTCGTCGAGCGTGCCCAGTCCTTCCATCGTGACCGCGCTCGTTCGGAGGACCGGCACGACACCACCACCGATCTCCTCGACCGCCGTGTCGACACCGTGACGCTCGACGCGGAGCGGTGTCTTGCCGACGTCTCGGAGCAGGCGCTCGACCTCGCGCTCGACTTCGAGGGCGCGCTCGCCGTCGACCATGTCCGCCTTCGTGATCGCGACCATCGTGGGGAGTTCGGTCGCGAGGAGGACGCCGAGATGCTCGCGGGTGGTCTTGGTGGGGCCGTCGTCGGCTGCCACCGTGAGGAGGCCGTAATCGAGTTTCTGGCCCACCAATCCCCTGATCGTGGTTCGGAGCCACGGCTCGTGGCCCACGGTGTCGACAAAGGAGATCAGCTTGTCGGCCGACTCGACCACCGCGGCGCGGTCGGTCTTCCGGTCGGGGTTGTCGGTTCGGATCGGCTCGCCATCGGTGAACCCGTAGACCGCATAGGAGAGATCCGCCGAGAGGCCGCGCTCGACCTCGTGAGGCTGGACATCGAGGAAGCTTCTCGTACTCCCCTCGCCGTCGTCCGGTTGGCCGGTGACGAGCGACCCGACCAGCGTACTCTTGCCATGGTCGACGTGACCTGCGGTGCCGACGACGATGTGACCGTCGTCCTCCAGCAGCGCGCCTTCTCTGACTGTGGCGACGCCGACGAGTCCGTCCTCGATCCCCCACGTGTCGACCGATTCGATGTGGGCGTCGGCCTCCTCGGCGAGCAAGGAGAGCACGTCTATCGACTCCGCGAAGTCGTCGTGGGGGATCCCCGCGAGCCCGCCGTCGTCGGTGACGCCCACCACGTACGTGGCCTCGCCGTCGCCCGAGAGCACCCGATGGCGGAGCTGTGCCGCGAGGCTTTCGAGCTTGCCGTCGGCGAGGTGGAGGTCCTTCGTGAGCCGTTCTTTGAACTCGACGCTGCCGCCCTCGCGCTCGCCCGCATCGAGCGCCCGCTTGAGGACGGCCCGGTCGGGGGCCATGTGTGATCGTAGCGTGCCGGGCGCAAAAGCCCTTCTCTCTGGTGTATGATGGCACGATTCATGGTATTTGATCGGCAGAACGCTAGGCGAAGCTCGGCCATTGTTGATGGCTGTGGCGCGCGGGAGGGCGTCGGAGACGCCCGACTCGTGCGAGGGATGACTGAGTGTAGCGAACGTAGTGAGCGAGCGAAGGAATCGGCTGGGGAGGGTGTGGCTCGCGGTTCTCATTTGTGTCGTGATTCGTCCTCGGCGAATCAGCCGTCCCCGCCGGACGCTGTGGCGAGACTGCCGTTGCTGGATTTTATGAGGAAGATCGAACCGTCGAAAGTGCCTCTATGAACCCGTCGGCGTACGCCGCATCAGTCACCAGATCGGCCGCCTGCGTCGCTGCCTCGTCGGCGTTCGCCACCGCGAACGATCGCCCCACGACCTCGAACGTCGCGACGTCGTTCGCGGAGTCACCGATCGCGACGAACTCCTCGGGATCGCGTCCGAGGCGGTCGGCGACGATCGAGAGCCCGCGGCCCTTGTCAACATCGGGTGAGACGACGTGGTACGCGAACCCTGTGTCGACCACGTCGAGTCCGTATTCGACGGCGATCTCTCGGAGGGGGTCGAGGGGCGCGTCGCGACTCACCGCGATCTCGGTCTCGCGCCATCGATTGACGAGATCGAGACTCCCCCAGCCGAGATCGTGGCCGGCGTCGCGGTAGGCCGCGGCGACGCGGTCGGCGGCCGTCCGATCGCCGTCGACGACGATATCGTCGCGAGTCTCGGTATCGAGACAGACCACGCCGCCGTTTTCGGCGACGACGAGCGTCGCGAGACCGGCGAACTCACAGAGGGCGACCGGATAGGGAAGTGCCTTGCCGGTGGCGAGAACGACCGGTGCGGGCCACTCTCGGAGCGCGTCGAAGACTCGTGGATCGACGACTCGATTGCGATCGGTGAGGGTGCCGTCGATGTCGACCGCGAGGGGCGGTCGCGCCTCGGGAGCGGCGTCTGCGCGATTCATACGTGACGTGGGCGAGCCGGGTGGTTACGGGTTCGGATCGCAGTGTGCGGCCGAGCGCTGGGACGCTCCTGCGGTCGTCAGTCCGAGAGGTGGTCGTAGGCGTTCTGTACTCGCTTGAACGCGCGCTCGCTGCCGTCGTCGGTATCGGGATGAACTTCCTTTACTTTCTCGCGGTATGCGGTTCTGACAGCCGCTTCGTCCGCACCCGGTTCGAGATCGAGGGCGCGGTACGCCGCCGCCGTGCTCGGGCCACGCCGGCGCTGCCCGCCGGCAGTCGCTCGTCGCCGACCGCCGGCATCGAAACCACCGTCGCTTCGCGGCCCGGTCCACTCCTCGCGCGGCCCCGCACCGAACCCGCCGGTCTCGGCGCGGCCGGTTCGTGTCGTTTGGCCGGCTCGCGTCGTTCGCTCGGTTCGTCGGGGACCCGCGGTGCGTGTCTGTCGGTACACCCGCTCGCGGAGCCGACCACTCACGTGATACCAGAGGAAGTAGGTCACGGCCCCGAACGGAACCGCGAGTGCGAGCGCTACCGGACTGTAGACGAAGCCGAGCACCGTCGTGAAGACGGTCAGTCCGGCGAACACTCCGCCGAGCCCAACTACGAGCCCCGACCTAGTCACGACAGTGCTTGTGGCCCGAACGGCGTAAGTCTCCCGCCACAAGTTGAAGTTTCCTGATGACGAACCCCGGATATGAGCGTATCCGGGCTGTGTCAGGTCTGTGAGAGCGCCGAAGCGAGCCACACCTGCGATCAGTGCGGGCGGGCCGTCTGCGACCAGCACCACAACGACGCGTTCGGCCTCTGCCTCGACTGCTCGGCAGAAGCCGGCGGTGGTGGTGCCGAAACCGATGACGGTCCTGGCCGGAGCGACGCTGGCGACGACGTTCGGTTCTGAGTCCTGAAAGCGGCATGCAGTACGACGCCGTCTCAATCGCCGACGGCGTCGTGGTCGACGTACTGGCGCTCCCACTCGTGGCGGGCCGCGATCGCCGCCCGGCCCTGCTCGGTGACTGCGTAGAAGTTGGTGAGTTCGTTCTGCGACCCCTTCTCGACCAGCCCCTTTTCGACGAGCGTATCGAGGTTCGGGTAGAGTCGCCCCCGGTTGATGTCGTTGTCGTAGGCGTGCTGTAACTCCTCGCTAACACCGAGCCCCTTCGGGTCGTCCATCCCCGCGATGACGTACAGGAGGTCGCGCTGAAACCCCGTGAGATCGTCCATCATTGCTTCATCGGTTTCCACCACGACTGCGAAGCATCTTATATTTTCGTGCTTTATCGGAACTAATACTACGGACCTCGACGGATGGGCACAGCGTTATTGGACTTCCGGGTTCCCCCTCGACGAGCCCGGCACGTGCCTGCTTGTTCCGTGATACTCGTTCAGCGATGTTCGTTCAGCCGTCGCTTGAGTCGCTTCGCCGCCTCGCCAGCCGCCCGCGCGAACTCTTCGCCGCGATCCTTGCCGGCGAAGATGATTCCGCGTGAGGAGTTCACGAGCCCGACGCCATCGGCGAGGCCGTACTCGATCGCGGCTTCGACGTCCCCACCCTGTGCGCCGACACCGGGGACGAGGAAGGGGAGGTCGGGAACGAGGTCGCGCACCGTTTCGAGCTCTTCGGGAGCGGTCGCACCGACCACGAGACCGACGTTGCCGCGCTCGTTCCAGCCGTCGGCCAGCCGCGCGACCCGTTCGTAGAGGCGCTCGCCGTCGGCGAGCTCGCAGTTCTGGAGGTCCCTCCCACCAGGGTTCGAGGTCCGACAGAGCACGAACACGCCCGCCTCCTGGGAGAGAAACGGTTCGAGCGAATCCCGGCCGAGATAGGGGTTGACGGTGATCGCGTCGGCGGCCGTCTCGTTTGCCGCGTGCCCGCTGGCCGCATCGAGGTGGGTCGCGTACTGGCGGGCGGTGTTGCCGATGTCGGCACGCTTTGCGTCCAGGAGTACCGGAACGTCCTTGCCGTGGGCGTAGGCGACGGTTTCACGGAGCGCGCGCCAGCCGTCGGGGTCCTCGTAGAAGGCGGCGTTCGGCTTGTAGCACGCGGCGTGGTCGTGTGTCGCGTCGATGATCCGGCGGTTGAACGCCCACCGCGGCAGGTCGTGATCGTGGAGGTGATCGGGGAGTCGGTCGCGGTCGGGATCGAGCCCGATCGAGAGCACGCTGTCGGTCGCGTCGATCCGGTCGGCGAGCCGGTCGAAAAATCCCATACGCTCCGCTGTTCGTGACTGTGCAAGGACTTTCGGGTTCGTCTCGCCACACTCATGTGGGAAGCGGCCTACGGGTGAGTATGACCATCAGGGCGGTCGCGTTCGATCTCGATTACACCCTCGCTGTCCCCGAACGCGACCGTCAGACGCTGCTCGACGAGGCGAGCGCGGCGGTCGACGGCCCCTCCCTCTCACGTGAGTCCTACCTCGACGCCCACCGCCGGAACCTCACGAACCGGACTCGCGAACCCATCTTCGACGATCTGCTCACCGACCGCGAGACCGACGCCTCGGCAGGCGCGCTCGCGGACACCTACCGCGAGGCGATCACCGACGCGCTCGTACCGGTCGCAGGGGCGGAAGAGCTCGTCAGATCGCTCCGTGAGGAGTACCGCGTCGGCCTTCTCACCGACGGGCCGGTGTGCGCCCAGCAGGCGAAGCTCGACGCGCTCGGCTGGAACGACCTGTTCGATGCGGTCGTGATCACCGGCGATCTGGCGGCGGGAAAGCCGGACGACCGTGCGTTCCGGGCCGAACTCGACGCGCTCGGGACGACCGCCGACGAGACGATCTACGTCGGTGACTCCGCCGAACTCGACATTGCCGGTGCGCGCGCTGCCGGCCTTCGGGCGATCCACGTCCTCGACAACGGCGAGTCGTCGCCGGCAGCCGACGCCACGATCGAGCGCGACGCGCTCGCCGAGCGACTGCCGGCGGTCGTCGCGGGATTCAACTGAGCTCCAGCGATCCCGCGTCGAGATCGTCGAGTGCGCGCTCGGCCGCGTCGCTCACGTCGATATCTCGGCGGCGAGCGTACACCACTGCCGCGGCCTCGACGGTGACGCCGAGCGAACTCTGCAACTGGTTGATTTCCGCGACCGCCTCGCGCTTCTCGACGCCGCTCGCGACCACCGTCTCGATCACCCGCTCGAAGGTCGACCGTTGCTGGAGGAGTTCCTCGCTCGGCACGAACTCCTCGGGGATCGTCACGTCTTCGGGCTCGAACGTCGGCACCAGCCCGTCGTCGGTCCGGTCGAGCAGTCCCTCGCCGACCGCGACATCGGCGAGCCGGGTGGCCTGCTCCGGCGAGAACCAGTCGCGGTCGAGCGAGAGCGCCACCACGAACTCGCTCTCGGCGAGGCGGGTCTCACCCTGCCCGACGAACGGTGCGGCGACCGCACTGCGGAGGCTCACGACGAACCGGGGACGGGAACTCGCCTAAACCTGACGGTGCGGCATCGATCGATTCAAGTAGCGTGCTCGTCGGTGTTGGGGTATGAAAGATCAGGGACGCTCGGTCCGGAAGCGCACTGGCGGACGACGACGGCCGATCCGCGGCAAGCGAAAACACGAACTCGGCAGCGAGGCCACCGAGACACAGGTCGGCGAGCAGGCCCTCAAAACCGTCGACGCGCGCGGCAACACCCAGAAGGTCCGTGCGATCGCGACCGACAACGCGACCGTCGCGACCGACGACGGGACCACGCATGCAACGATCGAGGACGTCGCCGAGAACCCCGCGAACCCGAACTACGTCCGGCGAAACATCGTGACCAAGGGCGCGCTCATCGAGACCAGCGAGGGCCTCGCGCGCGTGACCTCCCGACCCGGCCAGGACGGTCAGGTCAACGCAGTCCTCGAAGAGTAACCGACCTTTTCGTTTCTGCGACGATTGGTGGCGCGGAGCGGTGCGGGCCTGGCGGATGAAGGGCGAGGGCGCGAGCGTCGCGAGCGCCCGAGGGCTTCAGCGGTGCTGTGCGGAGTGGTGGTGCGGTTTGCGGAGAGCGCTAGCAGTGTACCGCGAACGAGCCGTAGGCGAGTGAGCGGGCCGAGGAATCCCCCGAACGGAGTGAGGGGGTGACGCAGGCTTTTGATCCACATTTTGCGAGTAGAGAGGTTCCGAAGGAACCTCGTACCGTGCGAGCGGGCCATGCGCGGCGCTACGCGCCGCGATTCGAGGCGGCTCCGCCGCCTCGTGCGCCCGCGAGCAGAGAGCGAAGCGAACGAGCGACCGTAGCAAAAGGTGGGGATTTAGGGCTGCGGCGCGGCCTTCTGCATCGCGGTTTCGGCGATGTTCCCGCCGTAGTCGGCGCTCCGGGAGAGCGAGTCCACGACGAGGCCGAGCCGCTGGGCGCGCTCCGAATCACGGTCGCGGAGCAGGCAATCGACTTCGCGGGCGCGTTCGTCGATCTCGTCGATCGCGGACATCGCGTCGTTCGCGAGCCGAAGCGCGTCGTCGTCCTCGTCGGCGAGCAGCGCGTCCATCGCGGTCTCGATCACGTTTGCCGCCCCGTCGTGGAGTGCGGCGAGCGCCTCGCCGACGTCCTCCGAGACGCTCTCGACGTCGCCGACGACCTCGGCGATCTTGGTCGCGTGGTCGGCAACCCGTTCGAGCTGGCGTGCGGCCGAGTGGTAGTCGAAACACGTCTCGCGGGACAGGCCGATCTCGGTCGCCGCGCTTGGACTCCGGAGCGCGGTCCGGAACACCCGTGCAGTCATGTACCATAGCCGGTCGACGTCGTCGTCGCGCTCGATCACGTCGGCTGCGAGGTCGGGGTCCCCCGTACTGAGCGCTTCGACCGCGTCGCCGAGCATGGTGAGTGAGACCAGCCGCATCCGCGTGATCGCGTTGTGGATCGAGAGCTCCGAGGAGTCGAGGAGATCCTGGAGACTGACCCGCTCGGAGGTCTCCTCGATGACTTCGAGTCCCACCAGTCCCTGGGTGGCCTCGCGGATGGTGCGGCGCTGGGCGGCGTCGACGCTCGCGGTCTCCAGGGTGATGACGTCGAACCCGTTGACGTACATCATCACGACGGCGCGCGTGAGCTCCGACCCTTCGAGGTCGGTGACGTCGAGCGTCCCCTCGGCCGTGGTCTCCTCGGTCCGCGGGGCGAGCAACAGCGACTCGTCCTCGGGATAAAACTCGACTTCGCTCCCGGCGCTGACGCCGTTGTCGGTCGCCCACGACTTCGGCAACGACACGGTGTACGTCGACCCGCCCGTGACCTGGACCTTGCGCGTCTCCATAGCCGCCGATCTACTCCCCTCGACAATAAATCTATTCAAAAATATATAGCGACCGCAACTGGACGGGATCTCTCCATGAAATTCTGTCTCCTCTCCCTTGGTTGGGATACGGAGACTCGATTCACACCTTCAGAAGCGTGTGGTGAAGACAGCGCGATAATAGTAGTGTATCGTAATATATAGGCAGCAATAGTACTACCAATATTCGGTGCCAAATTCGTCGAAGGGTACATTACGTGGACGGTCCGACGGGGTGGTATGCCCCGCGAGAGTTATCAGGAGCAGCTCGATACGCTTCGCGAGGACGTCCTCTACATGAGCGAGATCGTCCTCGAACGTCTCCGGATGGGTCTCGACGCGCTCGCCCGCAAGGACGAGGCGGCCGCACAGGAGGTCATCGATGGCGACGCCGAGATCAACCGGATGTATCTCGATCTCGAAGGCAGCTGTATCGATCTGTTCGCCCTCCAGCAGCCGGTTGCAGGCGACCTACGCTTCATCGCCTCCTCGTTCAAGGTCATCACCGATCTCGAACGCATCGCGGATCTCGCCACCAATCTCGGCGAGTACACTCTCCAGGCCGAACGCGACGTCTTCCCCGAGGTCGACATCCAAGGGATCGGTGATTACACCGTCGACATGGTCGAGAACGCCATGACCGCCTACGACGAGGAAGACATCGATGCCTGCTACGCCATCGACGAGCGCGACGACAATCTCGACGACCGGTGTGAGCGCGCGTCGAGCGTCGTCGTCCGGGACCTGATCGAAACCCAACTCGACGCCGGCGAGAGCGTCGAGCAGATGATGGCTGACGTCTCGCGACTCCTGCTCACGATCCGCGACCTCGAACGCATCGGCGATCACGCGGTCAACATCTCTGCACGGACGCTGTACATGGTCGAGAACGACGACGAGCTCATCTACTGAACGTTTTTACTTCGGGGGTTCGCGCGCTCGCTTCGCGCGCTCAACCCCTCGCAAAAGCGTTCATGAAAAACCCCGCTCGCTCCCTGCGGTCGCTTCGCGGTAGAACTACTAGCGACTACCGCAGGCCGCACCGCCACCTCCTCCGTACAGCACCGCCGAAGCCCTCGCCCACTCACTCCGAGCACCCGCTCGCCCTTCATCCACCAGGAGAGCGTGCTCTCGTGAGCCTCGACTCACCCCGTTTGTCGAGACACCAGGAACCGCACCGCTACCGCCGGCCAAGGTCGTCGAGCACGACCGGATCGTAGAACGTCACGTCGTCTCGGAGCCGTTCGGGAGCCATCCACGTCGCCTCATAGGTCTCGTCGAGTTCCGGTTCGCGGCCCTCGAAGCTGTCGCGCTCGTACGGCCAGTCCTCGGCGATGTCGCCCTCGTACACCCGCCAGATTTCGTGGCCCTGCTCGCCGTCGAAGGTGAACACGTTCTCGTAGGTTCCAGTGGGGTTGACGTTCGTGAGTTCGACATCGAGTTCCTCGCGGAACTCACGGACGACCGATTTGCGGCTGTGTTCGCCGAACTCGACGCCACCGCCGATGAGCCGGTAGAACGGCTCGTCCTCGCCGGGTTCGTCGTCCTTCGAGACCAAAATTTCTCCGTTCTCTCGACGGACGGCCGCGAGTGCGACCGGCCTGATGGCTCGCCAACTCATAGGAAACGTGGAGAGCGGCGTCGGCCCGATAGCAGTTGCGGTTCGGCAGTGTGGTGTGGCTGCGGGGCGGTGCGGTCGCGGAGAAGGCTAGCAATCCCTACCGCGAGCGAACGCAGTGAACGAGCGACGGGGGTGAAGTAACAAAGTGGAGATCGGCTATTGGAACGTCCGGCCGACCTCGCGATCCTCGGCGGGTTCGCCGCTGTCGAAGCGTTCTTCGATTTCGTCGTAGCGTTCCCGAGTTTCCTCGGTCACGCTCGCGGTCACTTCCGAGAGCGCGTCCTCGAAGTGGCTCTCGTCGATCCGGACGTTACCGACGCTGCCGTCGATGTCCTCTGGGTCGACGCTCTCGATGAACTCCCGGGTCGCGGCCATCGCGGCCTCGCGGGTGACGGCCTCGATGTCAGCGCCAACGTAGCCCTTCGTCCGGCGGGCGAGGTCGGCGAGGTCGATACCGTCGGCGAGGGGTTTGCCCCGCGTGTGGACCTCGAAGATCGCCTCGCGGGCGTCCTCGTCGGGCACCGGGACGTGGACGTGGCGATCCAGTCGGCCAGGCCGGAGGAGCGCGCTGTCGATCAGGTCCGGTCGGTTGGAAGTGGCGATCACCACGACGTCCTCCAACTCTTCGAGCCCGTCGAGCTCGGTCAGGAGCTGGGAGACGACGCGCTCGCCGACCCCGGAGTCGCCCATGTTGCGGCCGCGCTCGCCCGCGATCGAGTCGATCTCGTCGAAGAAGATCACCGTGGGAGCGTTCTCGCGTGCCTTGGAGAACACCTCGCGGACGCCTTTCTCCGACTCGCCGACGAACTTGTTGAGGAGTTCGGGACCCTTGATCGAGATGAAGTTCGACTCGGCCTCGTTCGCGACGGCCTTCGCGAGTAGGGTCTTGCCGGTGCCTGGCGGCCCGTACATCATCACGCCCTTCGCGGCGTTCATGTCCATCGCCTCGAACACCTCGGGGTAGTCGAGCGGCCACTGGACGGTCTCGCGCAGGCGCTCTTTGGTGTCTCCGAGGCCGCCGACGCTCTCCCACGTCACGTCGGGCACCTCGACGAAGACCTCCCGGAGCGCGCTCGGCTCGATGCCCTTGAGCGCGCCCTTGACGTCTTCACGGGTGACCTGCATCGCTTCGAGCACCTCGGCGTCGACCTCCTCCTCGTCGAGGTCGAGTTCGGGCCGAATCCTCCGAAGGGCGTTCATCGCCGACTCCTTCGCGAGGCTCTCGATGTCCGATCCGACGAACCCGTGGGTGTTCTCTGCGTACTGGTCGAGATCGATATCGTCGGCCAGCGGCATCCCGCGGGTGTGGACCTGGAGGATCTCTTTCCTCCCTCCCTTGTCGGGCACACCGATCTCGATTTCCCTGTCGAACCGGCCGCCGCGCCGGAGCGCGGGATCGATCGCGTCCACGCGGTTGGTGGCGGCGATCACGGTGACTTGGCCGCGCTCTTCGAGCCCGTCCATCAGACTCAGCAGTTGGGCCACGACCCGGCGCTCGACGTCGCCGGAGGTTTCGTCGCGCTTCGGCGCGATCGAGTCGATCTCGTCGATGAAGATGATCGCGGGCTCGTTCTCTTCGGCCTCGTCGAACATCTCGCGGAGCTGTTCTTCGCTCTCGCCGTAGTACTTCGACATGATCTCCGGCCCGGAGATCGTCTCGAAGTGGGCGTCGATCTCGTTCGCGACCGCCTTCGCGATCAGCGTCTTCCCGGTGCCCGGCGGCCCGTGCAGGAGAACTCCCTTCGGCGGCTCGATCCCCAACTGCTGGAACAGTTCAGGGTGGCGCATCGGGAGCTCGATCATCTCGCGAACCTGTTCGAGCTCGCGGTCCAGCCCGCCAATATCCTCGTAGGTCACGGAGGGGGCGCTCGCGCCGCTGCCGCCGCCCGTAGCGTCGGAGACGATCTCCTCGGCGGGCTTCTCACTCACTTCGATCTCGGTGGTCTCCGCGACGATCACCGTTCCGTCGGGGTTCGTTTCGGCGACCTTCAGCGGGATGCGCTGGCCCGACCCACCCGAGAACGGGCCGAACCCGAGCGAGAACGGGATGGTCTGACCCTGGGTGATCGCCTGACCCGAGAGCTTGTCCTGGATGTACGGTCCGACGTTCCCCCGGATGCGGAGGTTCTGGGGGAGCGCCACCGTCACGGACTGGGCGGGCTTGACGTCGGCCTTCTCGATCGTGACGTGATCGTCGATCCCGACCTGGGCCTCACTGCGGAGCTGGCCGTCGACTCGGATCACGTCGCGGCCCCCATCGTCGGGGTAGCCAGGCCAGACGCGCGCGATCGCGCGCCCTTCGCCGCTGTCGATCACGATGTAGTCGCCGTTTTCGAGGTCGAGCTCCTCCATCGCGGCCCGATCGACCGCCGCGAGGCCGCGGCCGGCGTCTTTCTGCTTCAGGGGTTTGACGGTGAGCTTCATCGTTCCACCTCGACAGTAAGCACGCCGTTGTTGATACCGGCTTCGACGGTCCCCGATTCCGGCACCTCGAACTCGGCCTGATCGTCGTCGCCCACGATCAGTACCGTGTTCCCGACGACGTCGACCGTCGTCTCACCGAGTCCGACATCAACCGCGTACACCACCTGATCGTCGTACTCGTACCGCCGGAGTTCGCCGGTGTCGCGCTCGTCGAACTGCTGGAGCTTTGGTGTCATCCTAACCCTTGGTTAGTCCTTCTAATATATAAATGTATTGCCCATGATCCCGGCACGTGGGTAGTCTACGAACCGATCGCTGGTATTGTGGTTCAGGTTGAAGAGTGGAGTCCCAGCGGCGAGGATCCCGGGAAACCTCAGCCCAATCGTCCGTCGTCGACGGTCGGTCCGGACGCGCTTCGTGGTGACCCGTTCTCGCCGACAGTATATGTGCGTCGCCGACGAACTCGGGGTATGGAAACCGTTACCCACGGCGGCCGGACGACGGCCTACGAACGGGCGGGCGACGATCGTGATGGTGCGCGGGTGCTGTACGTCCACGGCAGCGGGGCGGACAGGGAGATCTGGCGTGCCCAGTTGGACGAGGACACGCGGCCGGCGGTCGCGCTCGATCTGAGTGGCCACGGCGACTCCGAAGACGTCGACGCCGATCCGGGCTACGAGGCGCTCTCGGCGTACGCCGACGACGTGCTCGCAGTCGCCGACGCGACCGACGCCGAGATCCTCGTCGGTAACTCGCTCGGCGGCGCGATCTGTCAGCATCTCGCGCTCGAACGCGACGCGTCGCCAGCGGGCCTCGTGCTCGCCGGGACCGGCGCGAAGCTCACCGTGATGGACGACCTGCGCGCGTGGCTCGACGAGGACTTCGACCGCGCCATCGAGTTCCTCCACGCCGAGGATCGACTGTTTCACGACACCGACCGTCCCGCAGTCGAGAGCTCGAAGGCCACGATGCGCGCGGTCGGCCAAGCGACCACTCGCCGGGACTTCGAGACCTGCCACCGGTTCGACGTCCGGGGGCAACTCGATGGGATCGACGCACCCACACTCGCGATCTGTGGCGAACACGACGGACTGACCCCGCCGCGATACCACGAGTACCTCGCCGAGAACGTGCCGAACGCGACCGCCACCGTTCTCCCCGACGCCGCCCACCTCGCGATGATCGAGCAGCCGACGGCGTTCGACGACGCGATCGAGGGGTTCGTTCGGGAAATCGAAGACGAGATGCCTCGATCCTGAGGAAAGACCTATGTTCCCGCGCCCGGCTCGTGGATCGTGAACGCGTCCGTCGACCTGCTCCGGCTGCTCGCGCTCCCCGTGCTCGGCTGGGCTGCCGTCCGTGATCTGCGAACGCGCCGGGTGGCGAACCGGACGTGGCTGCCGCTCGTCGCCCTCGGTGGCGCGCTGCTCGCGTGGGAGGCGTGGACGATATGGCACGGCGGCCTCGACGCCGAACGCCGACTGTTCGTCGTCCGCGTCGCCGTCAGCGTGGGCGTGATCGCCCCACTCGGCACCCTGTTCTGGTGGCTCGGCGCGTTCGGCGGCGCTGATGCGAAGGCGCTCGCCGCGGTCTGCCTGTGTTTTCCGACACCACCCTCGTATCTTCTCCCGACCTCACCGTCGCTCGTTCTCCCGTTCACGACCGTGAGCGGTGCGTTCGCCGTGACGATCCTCACGAACGCGGCGCTCGTCGGCGCGGTCTACCCGCTCTCACTTACCGCCCGGAACGCGCTCGCGGGACGAATCACGACGACGATGGCCGTGGGTCGGCCGATTTCGTGGGAGAGGATTCCCGCAATCCACGGCCGGCTGCTCGGGCGGGCGAACGGGCTCGATGCGGGCCTCGATCTCGACGCACTCCGGATGTATCTCGCGTGGCGTAACACGAGTCTCGCCGCGCTCCGCGCCGCACCTGCTGAAGGACGCGACCCCGAGAGCCTGCCGACGGAACCGAACGCGCCCGGCGACGGACGGATCGACGCCGCCACCGACGGCGGGCCGCGACACGGAGACAGCCGAGCGACTGAACCGGTCCGCGACGCAACGGCAAGCGATCGGGAGAGCGTACAGAATTCGGCCGACTCGTGGGGCGCAGCGGCGTTTTGTGACGACGTGGACGACGCCTACGGCGCGACCCCCGCCAACCTCCGTACGGCGCTCGACCACCTCACGACGGCGGAATCGGTGTGGATCTCGCCGGGCATCCCGTTTCTCGTCCCGCTGTTCGGCGGACTCTGTCTCGCGCTGGCGTACGGCGATCTGCTCTACGCCGGGCTCGCGCTGCTCGGAGTGCTCTGAGTCCACTCTCACGGAGCTCGCGGCGAAGGAGCGGATCAGCGACGGACGCGCGCCACGAGCCGTTCGAGCAGTCCCCCCGAATCGGCGTCGTCCCAGAGCCCGAAGGCGTCGGCGATGTCGGCGTTTCGGCTGGCGACGATGTCCTCACGCTCGGGCGCGACGACCACGAGGTTGATCTCGTAGTGGCCGTGGTAGCCGTACTTCAGCAGGGTGCGGTCCGTGAACCCCTCGACGAACGATCGGGTATCGGGGTCGATCGTGTCGGTCGCGATCGCGAACGTGAACTCGGTGCTGTAATGTTCCTCGTTCGGTGCGATCCACTCGTCGGCGAGCCTGTGACCGAGATCGACGAGGCGTTCGAGTTCCGCGACGTCGACCCGATCGGCCCGACGGACGAACAGGTGCTCGCCCGACTCGTGGTGGCCGTACGAGAGCGCCTCGTGGAAGAACTGTTTGTGGCTCTCGATGTGGAGTTCGCCGTAGAGCGTGAATCGCTCGCCACGGACGTGGCGATCACGATCGAGATCGTAGTTGAACAGCAGTCGATCGCTCACTCGATCCACGTACTCGTCGTCCCAGTCGGGAACGTCGGGATACGTGGCTGTGTCGGGTTCGGCTGCGGCATCGCTGGCGTCGTCCGCACCGTCCTCGGCGACGGCGTCCGTCGCGTCGGGTTCGATCCGTCCCGCCTCGCCGCCGTTCGCATCGGCGGTCATGGGTCGTGGTTTCGGGGCTCGCAGGGGCGGTCGTCGCTCGGCGTGACGTCGTCGGTGTCGAGAACGCGATAGCCCATGGCAGCGTCACGACGGGCGCGAGTAAAAGCGCACGGCCCACACGAACGTTTAAGCGCCTGCTCGGCGTACCGGCGACCGACTATGGGTGGAACTGACCGCGAGGCGTGTGGTCGGTGTGCCATGTCCTCCGTGACCGGCGTGGCCGCCGACGGACAGAGCGACGAGGACCGCGAGGCCGCGGACCCGTTCGCCGGCGCGCGCATCGAGCTCTCGGAGGACGAACTCCGGAGCGTGTCGCCCTCCGCGTGGCTCGGCGGGGCGAAGCGCCGGATCGACGCGGTGGCGACTCGTCTCACGTACGGGAAGTAGCCCGGTTCGACAAACACGAGGACCACAGGACTCGATGGAAGAGAGCATTTCAGGCTTCAAGATCCGGGGCGGATGGAACGACGCGGTCGAACACGGCGAGCGGATCACCCACGCGCTCGCCGAACTCGGGGCGGAGAGCGAGGCGTTCGAGGAGTGGGACGAGTGGCGACCCAAGAGCCACGAGCGCCTCGGCGAGGACGTCAACGAGAAGACCGCCGAGCAGGCGAGCATCGAAGAGGGCGAGGGAGAGAAAGCCGGCAAAGAGCCGAACGAGGACCTCCTGAGTGCGGGCGAGAAGCTCAGCGAGTCCTACGACCGGCTCGACGATCCCGATGAGGCGGTCGACACGTGGAGCGAATCGCTCGACTACGTCGCGCGCGCGGCCGACTCCGCCGGCCGGAAGGCGGTTCGCACCGTCGAAGACACCGTCTACCGGAACGTGATGACCCAGGTCGCGCCGTACTACTTCGACAACGAGCTCGTGAGCGCGAACCTCCAGCGCTCGGGGCGCGCACGCGAGGGCGACGACGTGGGATACGCCTTCGAGGTCAACGTCAACGACGACGATCTCAAAGAGGAAGTCTCCGACCGGCTCGCCGAGTACGACGACGAGGTCGATCGGTGGCACGTCGACACCCCGAAGAACGTCGAGGCGCTCGAAGCCGCCGAGGGCGGCGAAGTGCCCGAGGAAACAGCGGCGTCCGATGCCGACTCGGACATCGACTTCACGGCGAACTGACCCGACTCAGTCCGTCTCGTCCGGCCCGCCATCGGTCTCGGCGGTCGCTTCGGCGTTCGTCTCGGTTTCGGGAAGCCGATGAACACGTGCGGCCGTGATCCGGGTGTCTTCGACGGATTCGACCGTGATCTCGACCCCATCGTAGGTGAGGCTCTCGCCAGCCTCGACTAGCCGACCCGCACGGTTGAAGATGAACCCGGCGATGGTCTCGAACTCCTCGCCCTCGGGGAGGTCGATGTCGAGCGCCTCGTTGACCGCGTGGATGTTGACCTCGCCCTGAGCCACGAGCGTGTCGTCGTCGACGATCTCGATGGGTTCGTTCTCGCCGCCCTCCAATATCTCGCCCACGATCTCCTCGATCATGTCCTCGACCGAGACGATGCCCTCGGTGGTGCCGAACTCGTCGATCACGATCGCGATCCGGAGGCGGTCGGCGCGCATCTCACGGAGGAGGTCGTCGACGTTCTTCGACTCGGGGACGTGGAGGGTCGGCTGGATGAGGTCGTCGAGTTCGAGATCCGCGGACTCGCCGTAGTTCAGGTCCCGGACGAGATCGCGGATGTTGACGATCCCGATGACGTTGTCGAGGCTGCCCTCGTACACCGGAATCCGGGCGTGACCGCTCTGGACGCAGGTCTCGATCGCCTGCTCGACGGTGGATTCGGCGTCGATCGCGGTCACGTCGAGTCGGGGGGTCATCACTTCTTTCGCGATGGTGTTGTTGAAACGGAAGATGCGCTGGAGCATCTCGCGTTCGTCCGCTTCGATCACGCCCTCACGCTCGCCGGTCTCGATCATGTCCTCGATCTCCTCGCGGGTGACGTAGGAGGTCTCGATCGACGAGCGGCCACCGGTGATCCTGTTCACCATCTGTGTCAGATAGTAGAACAGCGTGATGAGCGGCCACAGCACCTTCTCGACGACCCGCAGCGGCGGGGCAACGCGCCGTGCCCACGACTCGGTGTTCTCGACGGCGTAGGATTTGGGCGCGCTCTCGCCGAACAGCAGAACGAGCGACGTGATACCGAACGACGAGACGAGCACCGCCGTGCCCGCGTCGAAGTAAAAGCCGACGATGGTCGTCGAGATGGACGACATCGTGATGTTGACGAGGTTGTTACCCACCAGAATCGTCACGAGCAAGCGGTGGGGGTCCTCCTTGAGGGCCTTGACTGTCTGCGCGCCACGCTGGCCCTTCTCGATCATCGCGTCGAGGCGGTGGGCCGGCAGGGAGAACATCGCGATCTCCGAGGAGGAGAAAAACCCCGAGAAGCCGATCAGCACGAGGATCATGAGCGCACCGATGCCGGCGAACGCCGTCTGGGAGAGCGAAATCCCGAGCACGTCCATCTGGATGGGAGTGACTGCTGGTATCGGCGCGGACGAAGCCGTCGTGAGTGGAAGTATGCCCATAGCGACGTTGTGGTCTTGCCTGCCGGTCGGATTAAACGTTCGCATGGTCGATGCTGACAATCGGAGGGTGTTAGCCACCCGAGGAGACACGAAACCGACCGATCGGACCGAACCGACGTGACTAGATCGATCGGAGTCCGACGGGTCGAGCGACGAGGAGAGGCGAAGGGCTTACGCGCGTCTCGCCCGAAGGATGGCGCATGAGCACCGATGCAGCCAGCGGCACCGCGTCCGTCGAGGCAAGCGAGCCACTCACGCTCTACCGACTCCAGGCGTGTCCGTTCTGCGAGCGCGTCGTCCGCCGGCTGGACGAGCTCGGTGTCGACTACGAGTCGCAGTTCATCGAGCCGCTGCACTCCGAGCGCGACGTCGTGAAGCGCATCAGCGGCAAGCGCACCGTGCCGGCGATCGTCGATCCCAATACGGGAGTCACGATGTCCGAAAGCGCGAACATCGTGGCGTATCTCGACGGCACCTACGGCGACGGGGAGGACGCGGCCTGATGGCAGCGCTCGACTTCGACGTGGTCGAACTCGACGCGGCGGACCATCCCACCGAGGGCGACGAAGCGCCCGATTTCGTCCGACCGCTCGTCGACGCCGAGGTGTGGAGCGACACCGCCCTCTCGGACGTGCTCGACGACGGACCGGCCGTTCTCGTCTTCCACCCGATGGACGGGGCGTTCCCCGCGACGTACGTCTGGAACGAGATCCGGGATCGAGGGTGGACCGACGAAATCGCGGTCGTCGGACTCTCGATCTCGACGCCGTACGCACACAAGCGGCTGATCGCCGAGCGCGGGATCGACGCGCGGCTGTTTTCAGACCCGCAGAACGGCGTCGCCGAGCAGTACGGGATCGTAAACGACCTCGACGGAATGGCCGGGATCACGGAGCCGCGGCCAGCCGTGTTCGTGATCGACGACGAGCGCACGGTCCGGTACGCGTGGGTCGCGAGCGAGTGGCCCGACTTCCCCGACTACGACGACGTCGAGGCCGCGATCGACGCACTCTGAACGTGGTCGATCTCGCACGCGCCGCCACGGCGATCCGCGAGGGCGAGGTCGTGGTCTATCCGACCGAGACGGTTTACGGCCTCGCCGCGGACGCGCTCTCGACGGCGGCGGTCGAGCGGGTGTTCGCCGTCAAGGGACGCGATCGGAGCAAGCCGATCTCGCTCGCGGTGCCCGACGTCGAGACGGCGGCGGAGTACACGCGGCCGACCGCACAGGAAAAACGGTTCATGGACGAATTCCTGCCCGGTCCGGTCACGGTGCTCGTCGAAGCGCGCGAGGCGGTCCCCGACGTACTGACTGCCGGTGGGGACCAGGTTGGCGTGCGCGTCCCCGACCATCCGACCGCACTCGCGTTCCTGCGAGAGGTCGCCCCGCTCACCGCAACCAGTGCGAACGTGAGCGGGAACCCGAGCGCCCGGCGGGCAGAGGCGGTCGACGCGGCGGTACGGGAGGCGAGCGCGGCCGTGATCGACGGTGGCGACGAACTCCCCGGCACCGAAAGCACCGTGGTCGACGTTGCCGAGAGGACGATTCACCGTCGCGGCGCGCGCGCCGACGAGATCGCGGCGTGGCTCGAACGGAAGTAATCGAGTCCACGTAGTGATCACCCGAGGCCGAGCAGCGAGCGCAGTGACCGGGTCTTCACGCCACACTCCTCGCGGTACTCACAGGACTCGCATTTCGCGTCGTCGTCGAGGCGCGGCGGCGGTCCGTCGATCGATTCGAGCGTTCGGACTGCCCGTCGATAGGCCGCCTTCCGTCGGGTGGTGAGTTTTACATCCCTAATGATTCCGTGCGTCGGATACTCGACGAACGCACGCTCGACGGCGGTTTCACGTTCGAACGCGAGCGCCTTCGCGGCCGCGACGGCGTGAACGGTTTGAGGGTGCCAGACGCCGTTCTCGGGTGGGCTGCCGGCCGAGATCAGCGACGGGGTCGGCGTGTCGAGGTCGAGGATCTTGTGAGCGACACCTCGACACTCCTTGCCAGTGAGGAGCACGTCGCGCGAGTCAGGTCGGCAGAGTTCCTCGAACGCATCGAATCGGGCCTTCGCACACGAGAGATTGCTCCGGTACTGAGTCGGTGTGACGGAAATCGGGTGACTCGTGAGGTCCGCGCTGTCGAGGAACGCGGGATACCGAAAGGCGAGATCGCGGCGCTCTTCGACCTCGGGTGGCGGTTCGCGATCGTCGTCCTGTTGTCGGTAGTAGCACTGTCGGGGGCAGTAGGCCGCCGTTCGGAGATCGCTGAACGCGTGCATACCGCGCGGTGGTCGCGGCTTCAGTCATAAACGCTCGCACGGCGGCTGCGTCGCGCGGCGGGGCGGTTGCGGGGGCGAGACAGTGCTGACCGCGGTAGCGGGGCGGTGGTAGTTGCGGTAGCGGGGCGGTGGTGGTTGCGGTAGCGGGGCGGTGGTGGTTGTGGTAGCGGGGCGGTGGTGGTTGCGGTAGCGGGGCGGTAGTAGTTGCGGTAGCGGGGCGGTGGTGGTTGCGGTAGCGGGGCGGTAGTAGTTGCGGTAGCGGAGGTGGTCGGTGGTCCTCGGTGGATCGAGGGCGAGGTGCGCGAGCGAACGGAGTGAGTGAGTAAGCCGAGGGCTCGGGCGGTGCTGTGCGGTGGTGGTTGCAGAGCGGTCGCGGAGAGCGCCAGCAGTCGTACCGCGAACGAGCGCCGAAGGCGCGAGTGAGCGGGTGTTTTTAGTCCAGGTTTTTGGTCGGGGGTTGAGCGCGCCGCAGGCGCGCGATGCCCCCGTCTAAAAAAGTGGGTTTATATGACGCGGTTCTGGAGGTAATCGAGGTGTTTCGCGTTGTAGACGATCTGCACGGTGTCGGCGGCGGGGCTACCGATGCAGGTCAGGCGGACGTTGCGATCCTCGACCTCCTCGTCGCTGAGGATCTGCTGCATGTCCATGTCGATCTCACCCTCCGTGACGATGGCGGCGCAGTTCGCACACGCGCCTGCCCGACACGAGAACGGCCAGTCGTAGCCCTGAGCCTCGGCGGCTTCGAGGATGTACTCGGACTCGTTGACGTCGAGGGAGCCGTAATCCTCCTCCCCGAGGTCGGCGTCTTCGGCCTTCTCGAAGAGGTCGTCGTCCTCGAGATCCCAGCCCTGGTCGTCGAACACTTCGTAGTTGACGTATTCTACGGTAGGCATCACGTCGGCGTTCTCGCCCCGGCTTGTTAGACCTTGCTGTTTCGGTGGCGTCGACGTGTTTCTCGGCACAAATGCAGGAACAATCGGGTGGAATCCACGGACCACATCGCCGACGGCACGGACCTCTCTCAGGAGAGCACGACGAACCGAAAGAGCAGAAACGAGGTGAGGGTCGCGATCGCCGGCACGAGGTTCTGCATGGCGATGACGCGGGCGCTCGCCCCCGGTTTGAACAGATCCACCGCCGACTCGTCGTCAGCCGTCTCGTCGCCGATCGGGGCCGGCTTCGTCCCCGGATCGGGTGGACTCCCACCGCCGCCCACGGTCTGTCCGTCGGCGTCGGTGGCGAATGCGTCGACCGAGACGGCCGGCGATTCGCCCTGCCGGACGTCGGTGACGGTGACGGTTCGCGTGGCGCGCCCCCAGCCGAGCCCCACGATACTCATCGTGGAGATGATGACGACGCTGACGGGAATATCGAACCACGAGAGCAGCGTTACGAGCGTCGAACTCACCATCGCCACGATCAGCGCCGCGAGCAGCGGCATTTCGGTGAGGTCGTTCCCCATCGTGTCCATGGTCCGTCGGCCGATCGTGAACGCTCCGAGGCCAACGGCGAGACCGGCAAGAATGATCCCCGGGCCGATGTCGATCGCTTCGGCCCCCACCAGCGGCGCGATCGCGTTCGCCGCGTTCGAGGTCCCCGCGCTGAACGCCGTATAGCAGGCGACGACGACGACGAGCAGCGTGCCGACGAGCTCTCGGACGGTGGTGTTCACGCCGAGCGTCGGTCGCGGCGGCGTCCGCGAGCGGTCGAGTTCGAGCAGCGAGCCTGCGGTCTGCTTGACGGCGAACAGCCGGTTCAAGTGGGGGTAGAAGTACCGGCCGATCACGCCGCTGACCCAGAAGGCGATCACGGGGGAGACGACCCACCACGAGACGATCTCGCCCATCGTCGTCCAGTTCAAGGTGTTCGTCGCGAGACCGAGGCCGGCGATCGAGCCGACGCCGGTCATCGAGGTCGACGCGGGGACGCCGACGACGTTGGCGAGAAAGAGCGCGAGACCGATGAAGAAGAGAACGACGATGCTGGCCACGAAGGTGAACTCGCTCGACGGCACGATCCGGCCACCCATCGTCCGGACGACACCGCGCCCGACCGTCCAGCCGCCGAGGAAGAAACACACCGTCATCAGCGCCGCCGCGCCCGTCGTCGAGATCGACTTCGACCCGACCGCCGGCCCGAACGCGACGCCGACGTTCGAGCCACCGATGTTGAACCCGACGAAGACCACGACACCGAGTCCAACGAGCAGAAGCACCGAAAGCGCCATGCTCGATTCGAGTGGCGCTCGACATATAGTTCTTCCCAACCACAGGAGATCCATCTCATAAGTTATCGCCCCATCGAGCACGGCCGCGAGTTCCGGTGGGTTTAGGCTGTGACGACTCCGACCGCCACCATGTTCTCCGGGTTCGAAGTGGTGCCTGCGGTCGACGTTCAGGACGGCGAGGTGGTCCAGCTCGTCGGCGGCGAGCGCAGTACTGGAAACGAGTACGGCGACCCGATCGATGCGGCCGAACGCTGGGTCGCGGCCGGCGCACGCACTCTCCATCTCGTGGATCTCGACGGGGCGTTCGAGGGCGAGCGGGCGAACGCCGCTGCGATCGAACGGATCGTCGAGACGGTCGATATCCCTGTGCAGCTCGGCGGCGGCATCCGCACCGCCGCGGACGCGCGCGATCTGCTCGATCGCGGCGTCGACCGGGTGATCCTCGGGACGGCCGCGGTCGAGAACCCCGAACTCGTCGCGGAAATCAGCGAAACCCATCCGGGGAGCGTGGTGGTGAGTCTCGACGCCAAGGGTGGCGAGGTCGTGATCTCGGGCTGGACCGAAGGTACAGGCCTCGATCCAGCGACGGCGGCCGCGGAGTACGAGGACCGCGGAGCGGGCGCGATCCTGTTCACCGATGTCGACGTCGAGGGCCGTCTCGACGGCGTCCAGACCGATCCCGTCCGTCGGCTCGTCGATGCCGTCGAGATCCCTGTGGTGGCGAGCGGTGGCGTGGCGACGATCGACGACATCCGCGCGCTCCGCGATGCGGGTGCGAACGCCGCGGTGGTGGGCAGCGCGCTCTACGAGGGTCGGTTTACGCTCAACGACGCACTCGCGGCGATCGACGACGGCTAAATGACGATGGGGCTCGCTACGCGCCCCGGGCCACAGCCGTCCAGTACCCGATCCACGGACCGAGTGTAGTTGAGCGGACCGGGTAGTGTGTTCGCTCCGCGAAGCCGCACCCCTTAGTGATCGGTGATCCGATACACGGATGACCGTGCGAGAGAAGTGACAACGTCGCGTGAGCTTCTCAGTACCTTACTCGCGTGTTCGCGGCCCCTCGGATCGTTCCGTAGTTCCATCTTCTGTGTCTTCTGTGATCGAGTTAATCAGCCCTCCGCTGCCAGTCATATCACCCGTCTCAGTACTACTGGTCGAGGGTTGGACGGATTGGATACCTTTCGCAACTCCATCAGCGATGACTTTATATCCAACACCAAGGAAACCTGCATAAAATATGACAGATCCTATGAGGAAGAATATAAACCCAATCAAAGTTGCAATGACGCTGTCGAGAGGAAGCAGCGCGAAGCCGATGGCGATAATGACGCCCCCACCGATAAACAGAACTACGAAGTATCCAAGGAGTGATACGCCATACCGGATACCTTCACGCACGTTTACTGCTGTCATGTTGAAGTAGCAGAAGAGGTGAATATTAATAGTTTTCCCCCGGGATGGCAGTAACGTCCATCTGAGTTAGTTTTCTCAAAGATAAATAATCAGGTCATCTATCGGTAGTTGCTTCGTCAACGTGATTTGAGCAGTATCGGAACGGAGGAGTACGCCGTTTCAGCCTACGAAAGACACGCTCGGTACCGCTCTGACCCCAATAGTGTTCATCTCTTTACAGCGTCACGCTCATTTTGGGCATGTCGAGAAATGCGTTCTCGTAGCCCTCGTGGCGGGCGACCTGGGGCGGCGTCGCGACCGAGATCGTGAGTCGGTCGCCCGGTTGTGCGCTCTCGACGCTCGCACCGTAGTGGTAGCCGAGGTCGGGATCGAGCGTGCGCTTCAGCGGCCCGTCGAAGACGGTGGTCCCGTCGCGTTTCAGTGTTGCCGAGAGCGCCATCGCGGGGAGCACTAAACTGTTGTACGGCGTCCGCGCCGACACCGTGAGGTACGGACTACCGTCGTCGAGTGGGCTCTCGTCCGGAGACAGTCGGGTAACGAGAAACACCGCGTCGCCGCTCGTGGCACGACCGATGAACGCCCCACTCAGCTCGGATTTCGTCGGGGCGACCGCCGACGGGACTGTACTCGTCTCCATCGGTGCGATCGCGCCCGGCTCGCCGGCTCGTGGGGCCTTCGGCGAGACGACCTGCTCGCGCGTCGTCTGGGTGAACGAGAACTCGATCGTGACGCTCGCCGGCTCCGCGAACCGCCCAGCGAACGCCTCCGTCCGTCGGACCCCCGTTCCGCCCACGCTGAGCGTCGCGGTGTAGCTCCCGTCACCGGGCAGCGGGAAGTTCGCGCCGTAGTGAAACCCCATCCGCTGGGAGAGCATCGGATAGATCACTTCCTGGCCCACGAGGTCGCCATCCCGACTGATCTCGACCGAGAGCCCCGTGTCGGGCAGTACCGTCCCGGTTTCCGGGTCCCACACCACGCTCATGAGATGCAGCGAGTCACCCTGCTCGATGGGCTGTCTCGTGGTTTCTGCGCCGTCGACCGTCCAGAAGACGTGTGGAGCGGCGTACATCAGCGCGAACCGGTAGTCGCCAGCGATCGGCGTGGCGTCGGTCCCGTCGGTCGTTCTCGTCGCGGTGGTGTCGGCGGTCGTCGTGTTCGTCCGGCTCGCGCTGGTTATCGTGTCCGCTGCGTTCGTCCCGGTCCCGCCAGTCGTGCCGCCCGAAGCGCCCATAACTCCCCTGCCGACGACGTACATCGACTCCGCGAACGGCTGGACGTACACGCCGTGATCGCTTCCGTTGTCAGCACTGTCGGGGGCCGTGTCGTCGGATGCAGCAGTGGCCGATCCCGTCGACGTGGTTTCGGACGGTGACGAACTGTCCGGCTCACCGACGGATTCGATCGCCGAGCAGCCGGCGAGCGCGACCGACGAGGCGGCAGCGAGCCGAAGGTATCGTCGGCGCTCCATTCGACTCGCGTTGGTGACGAACGAAAATACCGGTTCTGGTTCGGCTGTCGACGGTCGTGGCAACCGGAGACAGCCACGATTCGACGGGCGGAGCACAACCGCCTTGTACGTCCGACTGTAGGTGAGCGCATGACGCGGAGCGCGACTGTGACCCGCGAAACCGCCGAGACCACCGTTGAGATCTCGCTGACGATCGATGGCGACGGCGAGTCGACCGTCGAGACTGGGATCGGCTTCTTCGATCACATGCTCGCCTCGTTCGCGAAACACGGGCTGTTCGATCTCGACGTGACCTGCGACGGCGATCTCCACATCGACGACCACCACACCGTCGAGGACGTCGCGATCACCCTCGGTGAGGCGTTCGACGAGGCGCTTGGCGATCGGGCAGGGATTCGACGGTTCGCCGACCGGAAGGTGCCACTCGACGAGGCGATCGGCAGCGTCGTGGTCGACGTTTCGGGCCGGCCGCTGTTCCGGTTCGACGGCACGTTCTCTCAGGATCGGGTCGGTGAGTTCACGAGCACGATGGCCGCCCACTTCTGTCGATCGCTCGCGATGAACGCCGGGCTGACTCTCCACGCCGGCGTCGAGGGCGAGAACGCCCACCACGAGATCGAGGCGCTGTTCAAAGCACTTGCACGCGCGCTGGACGACGCCACCCGTCCCGACGAGCGCCGTGAGGGCACTCCAAGCACCAAGGGCGCGCTATAACGCCATCACGGAGAACGCGAACCGATGAGCGAGCACACGGTCCATCTCGACGCGATCCGCGATCACCTCGAAGCCGTCATCGAGGATGCCGGAATCACGATCGAACTCGGCGTCGTCTTCGGCTCTCGGGTCCGCGGGACTGCGACCGAGGCGAGCGACACCGACCTGCTGCTCGTCGCAGCCGACTTCGCCGGCGTTCCCGGCTACCGACGTCCCGCGCCGATCCTCGAACGTTGGGAGCACGCTCGCTACGGCCCGGTCGACGTGCTCTGCTATACGCCCGAAGAGTACAACGAGTTCCGCGAGCGCGACGAACGGACGCTGCCCGACAGAGCGCGCGCGGAGGGTATTGTTCTCCTCAGTGAGCCGAACGGCAGCGAGATTCACGCAGATCCGGCGGAGACGAAGGACGCTCGCCGGGAGTAGACCGACTTAAGTCCCGGGAGGATGTTGTCGTGGACGATCACGAGTTCCGTCTATGTTCGACGAAATCATGGAGAAGTTCGAGGGGAGTCCGAGCCAGCAGGCAGTCGTCAGGCTGCTGCTCGAACGTGGCTTCTCGGTCAACGCCGACGGCCGGGTGGTCTCGGGTGGGATCGAGATCCCGAACACCCAGGTCGCCAGCGAGATCGGGGTCGATCGGCGTGTCGTGGACTCGACCACCGACGCACTGCTCGCGGACGACGAACTCCGTCCAATCTTCCGGAACATCTCCGCGGTCCCCAGTCTCAAGGATCTCGCGCCGGTGCTCGACCTCTCGGTGCTGACGGTGGCGGTCGCGGACGCCGAGCGGTCGGGGATCGTCGCGGTCGTCACCGGCGCGATCGCGGCCCACGATATCTCCGTTCGTCAGACCATCAGCGAGGACCCCGAGTTCACCGACGAACCCAGACTCTCGATCATCACCGACGAGCCGCTGCCCGGCGCAGTGCTGACCGAAATCCGCGAGTTCGATTTCGTCCGGAAGCTCGAACTCGAATGAGCGACGCGGCCGAGACCTACAGGACCGTCGCGGGGCGCGGCGAGGCAGCCTTCGAGGTCCAGGGATCGCGCTTTTTCGGTCACGTCGCCCCTGCCGACTCGGTCGACGCTGCGGAGGCGTTCGTCGCGGAGATTGAAGCAGAGTACGCGGACGCGACCCACAACGTGCCCGCCTACCGCGTCCGCGCCGATCCACTCAGAGAGTACGCGAGCGACGACGGCGAACCCGGTGGCTCGGCGGGCAAGCCGGCGCTGACGGTTTTAGAACGCGAGGAGCTCGAAAACGTCGTCGCGGTCGTCACACGCTACTACGGCGGGACCAACCTCGGGGTCGGCGGGCTGTCGCGGGCCTACGGCCGCGCGGTCAAGCTCGGAGTCGACGAGGCCGACATCGTCACGGAGGAGCCCCACGAGACCGTCTCGATCGTGGTCGAGTACGACGACTCGGGGACCGTCCGCGGGATCATCGAGGGGTCGGACGTCGAGTTCGAAGCGACGTACGGCGAACGAGTCGCGTTTCAGGTTCGTGTACCGGTGGCGGAACGCGACGCGCTCCGTGAGCGAGTGCTGAGCGCGACCAGCGGACGGGCGGCGATCGATACCGGCGACGAGAGTCAGGAGGACGGCCGAACGGACGGAGAATGACGAGGCTCGATGTTCGGTGAACCTCACCACGAATTCAGTCACGAGCTACGTCGCGACCGCGAATCCCGAGACAAATGAATGACCGTAGGCCACACCCTCCCCAGCCGATTCACTCGCTTCGTTCGCTTCGCTCACTCTGCTCGCTCATCCACCGTCAGAGCTTCGCTCTGACGAGCCTGCGCTCGCGTTGCTCGCGCAGACCTCGCACGAGTCGCACGCCTCCGGCGTGCTCACGGGTCGCTCCGCTCCCCGTTCGCAGTCGAGGTGCTTACTACGTTCGCACCTCGCACCACTCCCGCACGCCAACGGCCGCCAAGAACAGATAGGGAGGCCATAGCTGCTCGGAGCAAGTCGGGTCTCCACTCGAAATCCAGAGGGGGGATTAGCGTCGAGACTCGTTGCAGGAGGACGCTTACTGCGTGCGGAACGCGCGGTCGCCTGCGTCGCCGAGACCAGGAACGATGAATCCGTCGTCGTCGAGACGATCGTCAATGCTGACCGTGAGGAGGTCGGCTTCGGGGAAGCGTTCGCCGACGCGGAGCAGTCCCGAGGGCGCGCTGACTGCGGAGAGCACGAACAGGTCCTCGGGCTCGGGTGCGTCCTTAAGGACGTGTTCCAGCACCCGACACATCGTACTCCCGGTGGCGAGCATCGGATCGGCGACGATCACGGTGTCGTCTTCGGTGATCTCGGGGAGTTTGGTGTAGTCGATCGTGATCGGGAACTCGCCGTCGGTCATCCCGGCTGACTCGTCGCGGCCGGCGGAGA
The DNA here is from genome assembly GCF_000336935.1 of Halococcus salifodinae DSM 8989. Taxonomy (NCBI): domain Archaea; kingdom Methanobacteriati; phylum Methanobacteriota; class Halobacteria; order Halobacteriales; family Halococcaceae; genus Halococcus; species Halococcus salifodinae. The sequence goes on from NZ_AOME01000077.1 coordinate 28,521, forward strand.
TGACGCCCTGTTTCGCGCGTGGGAACGCCTTCAGGAGGCCTTCGACGAACGGCGTCGCCGCACGGAGCACGTTCACGATCACCACGTCGTCGAGACCTTTGACGTGTTCGCCGGTGGTTTCGGCCAGCGGCGTCGTGATCGAGACGTACTCGGTCTCCATCGCGCCGTCGATGATCTCGTAGCCACAGATCCGACCGAGTTTCACCAGTCCTTTTCGGAAGGCGACCTGTTCGGTTTCGACGCTGCGGAGCCGTGAGAGCGTGTCTCGGGCGAGCGCGTGCGTGATGAGCGAAGCGGGATCGCGGTCCTCGATGGGCATACTGGACGAGTTCTCCCGAAGGGTATAAAATCATCCGTCACGCGTCGCTCGTCACCGTAGAACCGCGATATACGTGAGCATGGCCACCAGCAGGGTGGCGAGCCCAACCGTGGGCCACGAGAACGCGAGCAGCCCGACGACGGAGAGTCCCCACACCGCGACGGCGCTGAACACCCCCGAGAGGAGGAGGTCCATGACGAGCAGCACCCGGATGTCACCCTGTGAGGCCATTCACCCGAGATGGTTGGCGCGCCGACTTAGTTCTGTTCCGTTCACCGATCCGTCATCGACGACTGAGAGCCGACACGGGCGGCGACAGGATGTAGACGGTCGAGCGCCAACGGCCGGCGTGAAGCTCACCAATCGCCACGGGACACCGGTCGACCCGGTGCCGTTTCTCGTGGTCGCGTCGTTCGCCTTCCTCGTGAGCTTCTCGTACGGTCCCATCTACTGCATGGCGCTCGGTCTCTCGCTACCGGCGGGGCTCGTCGTTTCGACGCTCGTGTTCTCGTTCAGTGCGGGAGCGGCCTATCACCGCTTCGTCAGCGCCGCGCGACCCGAGTTGGCGGGCGAGATTCCGGCCGAAGCGCGACTCGGGCGGCTGTTCTACGCGATCATCGTGGGGATCGCGCTGCTCGCGTTGCTGTCGCTGCCACTTTTAGTCCCGTGAGCCGAACGGGGGGCATGCGCGAAGTGGCGGCGTCGCGGTTCGTCCGAGCGACCCCGGCGGCGGTTGGGCGCGCGCTTACCCCGGCGTCGCTCGTGGAGTACGAGGGGAGTTTCACCGTCTACGAGGTGGAGGATACCGACGACGGCTGGCTCGTGATCGCCGGCTCCCGGGGTGTCGAGTTCGCGCTCGCGTTCGAGGCCCGCGAGGACGGTCTGGTGTACGAACAGCGCGGTGACGGTCCCTTGGAGGCGCTCGAAACCACGGTCACCTACCGCCCCGAAAACGAGGGCACCCGCATCGAAATGACCTCCGGCGTGAGCGCTGGCCTCCCCCTCCCCGCACTCACCGACCGGGTGGCCGCGTGGAAGCGCCGCGGGGAACTCCGGCGCGCACTCCGGCAGCTCGCGAACGCCATCGAGTGAGGATGGTTCGAGGCCGACCGCAGTTGGCGCACAGTTGGCGTGTGGATACGGTCGTGTGGAGACGGCACACGATCACGCGCGGGTTTATGTCCATCACGATCGAATCAACGGTATGGGTATCCTCGGCACGGTCAGCGAGATGCTGGAAGCGTCCTCGGAGTCCGCGAACCGCGGCGGCGGGAAAGGCGACGGCTCGAAGGGCGCGTACTGGTGTCACGACTGCGACGAGCGGATCCGGGACGTCGACGTGGCGGGCGACGATCCACCGGACTGCCCCGACTGCGAGGCAGCGATGGAGTTCGAACGCTCGCCCTCTTCGACCGGGTGTGCGTGTTGAGTCGAAGTCGGGAGCACTACCCGACTACCGGACCACCAGACCACCGGACCGCAGTCGGCAGCGGTTTAAGTAGACGGGCGGCATGTGAGCACACATGACGCTCGCAGATCGGATCGCATCCTATCGGGACCTCATCGAGAAGTGGCTCCACGGCCTCTATCACGGGATGGTAGAGGGACCGGCGTTCGAGCTGATCGAGAAGGAAGCCGAGGACACCGATGATGTGTTCATGCTCGCGTGTTTCGCCGACGCGTTCGGCATCCCGAGCCCGATCTCGTACTACACCGCCGAGCTGCTCCCCTATCTCGCCGACGAGTTCGCCGGCTGGGAGCGCCGGCTCTGGGATCGCGGCACGCTCGTCGAGCGCAAGGGCCAGCAGTATCACTTCTGAAACTCGATAGCACTATGGAGAAATTCGTCTTCTTCGGCGGCAAGGGTGGCGTCGGCAAGACCACGGTATCCAGCGCGTACGCACTCAAGTGTGCGCGCGAGGGGCTCGCCACGCTCGTGGTCTCGACCGACCCCGCCCACAGCACGTCGGACGTGTTCGACCAACCCTTCGGCGACGAGCCTCGTCCGGTCGAGGGCCACGATGGGCTCGACGCGATGGAGATCGATCCCGACGAGGCGGTCGACGACCATCTGATGGAGACCAAACGCGCGCTCGCCGATCAGGTCAGCCCCGCGATGGTCAACGAGATCGACAAGCAGATCGAGCTCGCCCACCAGACTCCCGGCGCGTACGAAGCCGCGCTGTTCGACCGGTTCATCGACGTGATGGAAAACGCCGATGAGTACGACCGCGTTGTGTTCGACACCGCCCCCACGGGTGGGGCGCTCCGCCTGCTCTCGCTGCCCGAGTTCCTCGAAGACTGGATCGACCGCCTCATCGAGAAGCGAACCACGAGTATCGACCTCTACGAGCGCGCGGCGATCGGCGACCGCGAGGCACGCCGGCAGCTCGACGACGACCCGATCATCGCGCGGCTGCGCGAACGCAAGGAGATGTTCGAGTTCGCGGGGCGGACGCTCCGCGAAGAGGCCACCTTCTACCTCGTGCTCAACCCCGACGAGCTCTCGATCCGCGAAACCGACGACGCGCTCGCCGACCTCGCGGAGTACGGTCTCGACGTCGGCGGCCTCGTCGTCAACCGGCTGACGCCCGAACCCGACGACGACGAACACGGCCGGGGCGGAACCTACCTCCGCGAACGGTGTGCGACCGAGCGCGAGCGCGTCGCCCGGATCCACGAGAAGTTCGCCCAGCCGGTGGTGGCGACCATCGAGACGCGCGTCGAGGAAGTCAAAGGCGACCTGCTCGACGAGGTCGCCGCCGAGCTCGAGATCGCGGCCGTGGCTACGGCCAGCGAGCAGTAATCGACACGGTGGTTCACGCCACGCGCGGGAGCAATCGACGAAAAGCGGACCGTCCTCACTCGGAGATGAACTCGTTGTTCCGCCAGTCGACGCCCTTGCTCGCAGCCGGGCCTTCGGTGGGGTCCTCGACGACTTCGAGGGAGGCAGGGCGCTCCTCACCGTCGACGATCCGGGTGGCTTCGAGCTCCTCGTCGACCGCGGCGATCGCCGTCAGCGTGCCTTTCTCGGCGATGCGGGCGATTTCGCGAAGCACTTCGAACATCGAGTACTGGAGCGCGGTGTTCTGGAGAACGGTCTCGCGATCGCCCTTGAAACAGGCGTACTCGACGAGTTCAGAGGGCGGTGGTTCCTCGTCCTCGCCCGGGCCGCCGCCCCACTGGGGACCGCCAGGGTGGGGTGGCTGCTCGTCTTCGGGGAGTTCCTCGTAGACCCGGTTTTCGGTCACGCTGGCTTTGAGCTGGGCGGTCGGGGTGTACTTGCTGATGGAGTCGTCGGCGGCGACCGCACGAACGATCAGCGTGTTGTTCCGACGGGTGAAATCGATCGATTCGACGCCCTCGGGGAGATCAGGGTCCTCGAGGAACTCGTGGACGTCTTCGAGGGGCAGTTCGAGCGTGGAGTGAAGCTGGAATACGCAGTTGGTCATGGTGTTCCCGGCAGTCGGGCGTGCTGCCGACGCTGCCCGTCCGACGGAAAGTACGCACTCCGGACGTATATTCCCTGTCTTTCGGCCACGGAGTCACCCCGTTACAAGCGTCGTTTCGAGATCGCCCCGCTCGTCGAGTTCGGCGAGCACGTCGCTGCCGCCGACGAACTCGCCGTCGACGAACGTCTGCGGAGTCGTCTCCCACCCGCTGTGGCGTTCGAGCGCGACCCGATACTCGTCGAGCGATTCGAGTACGTCGACGGTTTCGAACTCCTCGCGATACTGGCCGATGAGCCCGAGCGCGCGGTCGGAGTAGCCACACTGGGGCATCAGCTCGTTTCCCTTCATGAAGAGGACGACCTCGTGCTCGTCGATGGCGGTGTCGACGCGTTCGTTGACCGCTTCCTGGTCGAGGTCGTCGCCGCGTTGAAACGCCATACCCTTCCTACTCGCCGTCGCCACAAAGACGTGTCGCCGTCTGGATCGTGCTCGTCCCTCCAACGACCTCGTCAGTAGTGAGACCATCGAAGAAAACGACGTGCGCGACAAATTTCCCAAATATGAGCCGAACCGGTAGTCTGATTCGTGCCAGTGACCGAGTGGCACCGACCAGCAGACGCTTTTCAATCGTCGGCTGACGCGGGCTCGCCGCCAGCGATGGCGTCGCCCTCGATGCTCGGCGGGTACTTCCCGCGGTCGAGTTTGAGATCGGAAAGCGGACGGGCCATGCAGGTCAGCGCGTACCCTTCGGACTCTGTATCGGAGAGGCCGCGTGCCGCCGGCTGAGTCACCTCGCCGTCGAGGATCTCGGCCGAGCACGCGAGACACATCCCGACACGGCAGGAGTACTCCTGGGCGATCCCTTCCTCGATGCACCGACTCAGGATGGTCTCCTTCTCGGAGACGGTGATCGATTCGCCGGTGCCCACGAACTCCACAGTATGATCGGTCATACCCGGTGTGCGTGGGGACCCGATAAAATCCTTTACCTCTCTCGTTGACGTTCTACCCCACGACCGCGAGCGGACACCGGGAGAGCGACTGTCGGAACGTTGGAGAAGAGTTTTCCACCCGCCCCGCAACCACCCACCAATGACGACCTACGAGCCGGACGTCGCCATCGTCGGCGCTGGCACCGGTGGCTGCTACGCCGCAGCGACGATCGAACGGGCGGGCTACGACGTCACGATCGTCGAACGGAAACCCGAAGCAGAGGCGGGGCACATCGCCTGCGGCGACGCGCTCAAGGGAGCCGACGCGTTCCCCGAGGCGATCCCGAAATCCGCGATCGAACCCGCCTTCACCAACACCGACGTCGATCACGGCCGGTTCGAGATTCCTCAGGAGAACGCCGTCCTCGACATCCCAGTACCAGGAGAGCTCGCGGTCATCGACCGCCTGGAGTACGGGAAACTCATCATCGACGGGGCCGAGCGGGTGGGGACGGAGATCCACTACGACACGGTGGTCCAGGACGTGATCCAGAACGACGACGGCCGGGTGACGGGCCTGCGCGCCACCCGCCAGGGCGATCCCGTCGAGTACCGTGGCGACGTGGTGATCGACGCCGCCGGCGCGCTCTCGATCCTCCAGGACAAGGCCGATCTCGGCAACGCGACCTTCGACACCAACGTCAGCTACTCACAGTTTTCCTCTGCCTACCGCGAGGTTCTCGAAGTCGACGAACCCGTCGAATGGGACGACGCGCTCGTTCTCAAACCAACCGAGCGCGCCGCAGGCTATCTCTGGTACTTCCCGCGGACGAGTACTCAGATAAACGTCGGACTCGGGTTCCAGATGGCCGAGGAGCCGATGGAACTCGTCGACGCGCTCAAACGCGACCTCCGAACTCGACCGGAGTTCAAAAACGCGACCGTGGTCGACAAGCTCGGGGCCGCCCTCCCCACGCGCCGGCCGTACGACTCGGGGATCGCGCCGGGCTTCATGGCGATCGGCGACGCTGCGGGCCACGTCAACCCCACTACTGGTGGGGGAATCGCGGGCGCGGCCTACGCCGGCAAGTACGCGGGCGAGGCGGCGATCGAGGCGATCGAGACCGGCGACACGAGCGAGGCCGGCCTCTGGGAGTACAACGAGCGTGTGATGGACCACTTCGGCGGGCGCTACGCCGCGCTCGACGTCTACAACATCCTCGTGGGCGCGACCGGCCTCAACGACCTGATGGGACTGCTCGCGACACTCCCCGCCGAGAAGCTCTCCGACGCGCTTTACTCGGGGAGCGCGAACGTCGGTCTCGCGCTCAAACTCCGGACCGCGATCAAGAGCTTCGGCCACTGGGGAACACTCTACGATCTCTACGAGACGAAGGGCCAGGCCGACCGCCTGCTCGATCACTACGAGGAGTACCCCGATCATCCGAACGAGTTCGACGCGTGGCAGGCCCAGCGCGACGGCCTGATGGACGTCATCTACGCCACCACCGGCGCGGACGCGAAGTACTGATCGGGCGACCGGGGAGAGGAACCCACGAGAAGTAGGGTTCGGGTGTAATTCGTGCTGTCAGAAATCGGCCCGTGAGAGCCATTCGACGGCGGCGAGCACGAACCACAGCATCCAGATCGTGAACACGACGAGCCACGCGCCGTACTCGACGACTGGATGGGGAACGAGAACGTACGCCGACACGAGTACCGTCGTGGCGGCCGCGAGCGCGGTGAGGTTTCGACGGTTGAAACCGAGAATCGGGTGCATCGATCGACGTGCTACCACAACCGCCTATTCGAGCTGTTCGGCCGCGTCGCGCTCTAGCAGCGGGGTCGCGTTCACCTCGGGAAGCGTGACCACGTCCTCGCTCGCGAGATGGTAGGTCCGCTCGTCGACGCCCATGATCTCGCCGACGTCGCGCGTGATCCGGACGGTCGTTCGGTCGGTGTCGTCGTCGTCGGTCGTCCGCTGGGCGGTTTCGCCGCCCGCGTCGTCAGCCCCGGCCGGCGCGCGATCGGGTTCGGTCGGCGGCTCGTCGGTCGGTGACTGGTCGTTCATCGATGCGTCGGCGGTCGTGTCCGCCGTGCTGCCCATCGCGTCGGCCGCGGTGACGCCACCCTCGGCCTCGCCCGGTGCTGTTCGTCCAGTTGTTCCGTCGACAGCCTCGACACCACCATCCGGTTCGGCGGTGCCGGCAGGCTCGACACCAGCGCCGGTTTCGGCGGGGCTCGAATCGTCGCTACCGGCTCCAGCAGCGCGAACCCCGTCGGTCGGAGCCGGGCCCGTCGTCCCGTCCGATGGGGTCGGCGAGTCGGTCTCGGCTTCGTCATCCGTGGCGGCCGCGTCGCCATCGCCGGCGAGCACGTCGTCGAGGACGTGCGCGCGGTTCGACTCGATCGACTCGACGAGCGTCTCGAACAGTTCGCGCTCCTCGCTCGTGAGTCCGTCCTCGTCGGCTGGCATCCCGGCGGCGTCGAGGCTGGCGAGCTTGACGAGCTTGCCGACCCGGCGCTCGTAGATCGCTTCGGCGGTGTTCTCGGCGGTCTCGATGTCGTCGGTCAGCCGGCGGACCTCGGGCGCGGAGAACGGATCGTCGGCCGCGGCGGCCGCGCGCTCGCGTTCCGTGCGAAGCTCCTCGACGAACGCGCCCACCTCGGCGTAGAACTCCTCACGGAGAAGCTGGAGGCTGTCCTTCTGACGCTCCTTGCTCCGTGTCGATTGGAGATCTCCGAGGTTCATTCTTCGCCCTTCTCGGCGTGGCCGCGTGCCATCAGGAACACGCCGACGTATTCACGGACCTCATGTCTGCCCGCCGGGAGTGTAAAGCTATCGCCGTCGAGTTCGATCAGATGTTCCTCGTCGAGCTCGATCGAAATTTCCTGACCGCGGAACGTCTCGGGAATCGTCTCAACGAGGGGATCGAACGCTTCGACGTGATCGCGATCGATCGGCGCGACACGGAGGCCGCTCCCGCCGTGGAGGCTGCCGGGCAGCCGGATCAGCCGGTTCGTGTCGGTCGTCACGGGCTCGTCGATCGGGGCGTTGTCCGCCGCGACGACTTCGGGAACCAGGCGCTGTGCGAGGCCGTAGAACGCGGGATGGACGTCGATGTTTCCTGTTTCGATCGACTCGTAGTTGGTGCGTGCGGCGCGCAGCGCGGCCTTGGCCTTCCCCTCGCCGATCCCGTCGAACTCGCGGAGACGAGCGATCGCCGCCTCGTCGTCCAGTTCCAGCAAGTCGTCGACGAACCCGAGGAGGTGGCGGTGTGCGCGCGCGCTCCACCCGCCTTCGGTTCGGAGCGTGCGCTTCTGAGCCGGACTCTTCCGCCCGGCGGTCCCGCCGACTGCTTCCGTGGCGATGAGGCCGTCGAGATCGAGCCCGATCCCGCGGACGTAGTCCACGATCTCACGTCGGGCGTCGCGCTCCAGGTCCTGAACTCCATCGTCGCGAACGTGGACGTGGTATCCCCGACCGCCAGAGAAGACGATGTCGAGCTCCCGGAAATCGAAGTCGTCTTCGAGGAAGTCGAGCAGACGGAGGAGCGCGTCCTTGCACTTTCCGAGCATCTCTGCATATGAGTCCTCGCCGAGCTCCACCGAGGGGAGATGGTCGGCGTCGAGGTCGAACACGAGATCCGACCCCTGCCAGTCCTTTTCGTCCATGCTCCCCGCAGCGGGCTCGTCGTATCGTCCCGCCGAGAAGTAGATATGGCGCGGGCGCTCACGCGCGAGGAAATCACCGAAGTCGCCGAGATCGAGGGTCGACTTGTGCCGAACCATCGTGGTGCCCGGACTGGAGGTCCACGGGATGTACCCCCACTCGCGCGCGTCGGCGTCAGGCGGCGGCGTCGGCTCCGTCCGGCGGTAATGATCCCGGAACCGCCCTCGGAGGTACGCACGCGTGCGCTCTTCCATCTGGCACTCCCGTTCGGGAAACGTCGGCAAAACGTTGCCGCCTCGTCCTCGAACGTTCGGTAGCGCGTCCGCGACTCAGTCGATCGGCGGTCCGTTGACGAGTTCGTGGATCCCGACGACCAGCGCCGGCACGACGATCATGAAGATGTGTTCCTCGATCGGAATCCACAGAAACTCGACGCCGGTTCGGAGTGGAATTTCGAACACACCGACTTCGAGGGTGTACCAGTCCCAGAAGTATGCGAGGGGATAGAGCGCAACGACGGTCCGCGCGGCGCGACGGAGTGCGTCGGTCACGAAAAGCAACCCGAGCGCGAGCGCGCCGAAGATCACCTCGGTCACGAGATACGTATAAGGACCGAAGACGCCGATGTCCGGCAGCAGATCCGGTAGCATTCGGTTTCGTAGGTCGCCGGGAACCAAATGCGTGGTGGGGGGTTTCGGCAAAGTGTTGATTACCCCCGGCAGCGAAGGTAGTGGAGTGAGTACGATGGATATTGCCGACATCGCGACCCCGGACCACGCCGAGGTCACGAGCGACGAGCGTCTCGGGAAAGTGCGCGCGATCTTCGAGGAGCAGAACCCGCGCGGGATCATCGTCGTCGACGACGGCGAGTACGCCGGCGTGATAACCCAACGCGCGCTGATGCAGTCCCACGTCGAGGACTCGACGAAGGTGAGTGCGCTCGCCGACACGGCCCCCACCATCGAGCGCACGGCGGACGTTCGGGACGTCGCGCGGATGCTCGTCGAGGGCAACACCAAGGTCTCACCGGTGTTCGAGAACGACGAGCTCTGGGGGATCGTCACCGCCGACGCGATCCTGGAAGCGGTGCTCGAACACCTCGACGCGCTCGTCGTCGACCAGATCCACACCGACGACGTCATCACCGTCACCGAGGACACCCAGGTCGGTCGGGCGATCAACCTCCTCCGCGAGCACGGCATCTCCCGACTCCCGGTCGAGAACGAGGCAGGCTACCTCACGGGGATGGTCACGACCCACGACCTCGTCGATTTCGTGGTGCGCAGCATGGACCAGCCCACCGAGGGCGACCGGTCGGGCGACTCCGAGCGGATGCTCGACATCCCGGTGTACGACATGATGAGTTCGCCTGTGGCGACGATCGAGGGCGAGTCGTCCGTCCGCGAGGCGGTCGACAGGATGCTCGAGAACGACTACAACGGCGTCGTGGTCACGCCACCGGAGGACGACCGGACGGTCGCCGGCGTCCTCACCAAGACCGACGTCCTCCGCGCGCTCAGCTACACCGAGGACGACCACATGGACGTCCAGATCACCAACATCGACCTGCTGGACACCATCTCTCGGGAGTCGATCCGCGAGTCGATCACCCAGGTGTCCGATAAGTACCAGGAGATGCAGGTCCAGCACGCTCACGTCCGCTTTCACAAGCACAAGGAGAAACTCCGGGGCACGCCGCTGATCCAGACCCAGATCCGCCTCCGGACGGATCAGGGTCAGGTCGCCGGCACCGGTGAGGGCTACGGCGCTGACAGCGCCTTTCGAGTCGCCCTCGACAAGCTCGAACGCAACGTCCTCGAACAGAAGGGGATCCGGAGCGACGCCGAACGCCAGGGCCAGCTCCTCCGGAAGCTCAATCAGATCTAGAGACCCACTTTTTTACTCCTCGGGTGCGCTCGCTGCGCTCGCGCACCGCTCGTCGCAAAAACCTGGACTAAAAACCCCCGCGAACGAGCGCCGACGGCGCTCGTTCGCGGTACATCCACTAGCCTTCTCCGCAACCGCCCCGCACAGCACCGCCCGAGCCCTCGCTCCCTTCGGTCGCTCGCCCTCGATCCGCCGAGGACCGCCCGCAACCGCACGACAAACCGCAACCGCGCCGCCGAAGCCCTCGGGCGCTCGTTCACTTCGTTCACTCGCGCCCTCGCCCTTCATCCACCGAGGGCCGCACCGCCACCGCACCGCATCCGCCTCCGCAGCCGCTACACGTCCTCCTCGACGCCTTCGAGTCCCGTATCGGTGATCGCGAACCGAACGGTGTCGCCGGCAGCCTTCGCGGGATGCTTTTCGAGCGTCGCGCGGCGATTCCCCGCTCTGAACCGTTCGAGCCGGACGATCACGCCGGTCAGGTGGGCGAGCGTGTGACCGCCGAGTGGCCGCGCGCGACCGGAGTCGGACTCGGGATCGGAGAACACCTGATTCGTGACGAGCACCGCGAGATCGTGCCGGCGCGCGAGCCCGAGCAGGTGGGTGAGCTGACGACCCACTCGTCGAAGCGTCTCGCCGCTGTCCTCGGTGGTGCGCTCCAGGCGGTAGAACCCCGTCGCACTGTCGAGCACGATCAGCGACGCGCGCTCGGCGAGCTGTTCTGCGTCCCGAACCGCCTCCTCCTGCTCGCCGAAATCCAGCGCCTCGGAGACCACGATCCGCGAGGAGAGGTCGCCGAGATCGGCATCGCGCGCCCCCGCGATCTGCTCGAACCGCTCGGCCGAGAGTCCCTCGGTATCGAGATAGCAGACGGTCCCGCCGTCGGCGGCGACATCGACCGCCGCCGACAGCGCGATGTTCGTCTTGCCGGCCGCCGGCGTGCCGTACACCTGTGTGATGGCCCCGCGCGACAGGCCGCCGCCGAGGAGCTCGTCGATGGTCGCACAGCCCGTCGAGATCGGATCGCTCACACCCTCGATTCGCACCTGCCGAACAAAAATGAACCCATCGGCCTCGTCGGTCATCCCACCTTCCCCCAGCCACGCTACCCGGGTGAGCGTTTAATTGCGCCGGGTGCGAACACCGGAGAGTGATCGTCGTCGCCACCGAGGATTTCGAGGTCTACCACGGGGTCGTCACCGACCTCCGGGAGCGCGGGGTCGAGTTCACTACCGTCGAACCCGGCGACGCGATCCCCGAGCGGGCGCGCGTACTCGTCGCCAGTTCGGACGACGAGTTCGAACTCGATACGGATACCGACATCGAGCGCGTCGAGGCAGATCCGGAGGAGCCGCGCCGGGCAGTCGATAGAGCGCTCGCGACGCTGCGCGACGGCGGCCAAACGATCATCGGCGTCGATCCAGGCGAACGCCCCGGGATCGCGGTGCTCTCGGGTGAAAGCGTCGTCGCGGCGTTTCACGTCCCCCTCGCCGACGCCGCGGGTGTCATCGCCGACGAGATCGACGAAGCGACCGATCCCGTGGTCCGGATCGGCGACGGCGCACGACTCAAAGGGGCCGCGCTCATCGACGACCTCGATACACCCGTCGAGCTGGTCGACGAGACCGGGACCACGCCCTACCTCGGCACCGGCGCGCGCGGGATGGGCGACGTGCTCGCCGCCGTCAACATCGCGCGGCGCTCGGGCGATCGGATCAGGGAGCGCACCGTCGAACCCACCGTCGGCGAACTCGACGTGATCAAAGCCCGCTCACGCGAGCAGTCAGAGGGCAACCGGGAGATCGACGAGGGACTCGCCCGACAGGTTGCGGCGGGCGAACTGACGATCAAGGAGGCGCTCGCGGAACACCGGAACCGATGACCGACGACGAAAGCGTGGACATCCTACCGTTGCTCGACGAACTTCGAGCCATCGGACAGAACGGGCTGATGGACGCCGACAGCCCCTACGACCGGGAACGAAACGAACGACTTCTCGAACTCGCGAGCGAGTATTACGGGAAGACGATCGACGTGCCGCCGGCGGAGGTCCAGGATCGACTAGAGAAGGAACTCGGCTACGCTACGGCGAAGGTCGGCGCAGGGGCGGCTGTTTTCAACGACGACGGAAAGATACTGCTGGTGAAACGCGCAGATAACCGAAAATGGGGGTTTCCAGCTGGTGGAGTCGAACCGAACGAATCGGCCGCCGAGGCCGCAGTGCGCGAAACCAAAGAAGAGGCCGGGGTTGACGTACGAGTCGACGAACTGATCGGAGTGTCTCACAGGGAAGCAGGCAAATCGAGTCCGCACTCGATCATTCACCTTCAGTATCTCTGCGAGCGAACGGATGGGAGACTCCAGCCGTCACACGAAACCGAGGACGTGCGATACTGGGACATCGACGACGTTCCAGTTTGGCATCCCGGCTCTCGAAAGCTGGCGACCGACGCATACGAACTGTGGTCCGAGATGAACGAGAAGCAGTAGCGCGTCTCACTTGTCGGAGCGGATCGCGTCTCGAACCGGAGATAGCTCGATTCCGGTGAGGTCCGTGAGCCGTTCGGCGACGAGCGAGAGGTCCGGTGGCACGTCCATATCGCTGGGAATCACCGTCGACACGATGGAATCCGGTGAAATCCCGAGGCCCTGCATGCCGTCACAGTGGAAGCGATAGACGCTCGTTCGCGGTCCGCCAGCGTGAACGACGCCCACGTAGTCGTCGGCCGCGAGCGTCCGGATCGCCGCCGCGAGTTCTGAGACCGCGATCGGGCTCTTGTACATGTCGTCGAAGTATTCGATCGGAACGTTCGCTTGGAGGCGCTCGCGAGTATCGGCGAGGCGCGGATCGAGTTCGCCCCGCGAGAAGCCGAACACGTAGCCCGGTCGGACGATACAGTAATCTCCGTGAATACGTCGAACCACGTCCTCGAACGCAACGAGTCGACGACCGTACTCGGTGGTCGGCCGTCGGTCGTCGTCCTCGGCGTACCGGCCATCGACTCCCTCGAACACGGAATCGCTGGACACGTAGATGAATCGTTGGTCCCTACAGTCGTCGAGAACGCGTGCGGCGGCCCGCTCGAACGCTTCGATGGGTTGGTCGTAGCCGTGTTCGACCGTCGCGGCGAAGACCACCGTCTCGATGTCGTGGTCGTCGAGCAGCGGCGCGAGGTCGTCGGTCCAGAAATCGAACGCGATCGGGGCGTGCGAAACGGCCTGGCGGTGGTGTGTCGCGACGACACGCTCACTGCCCCGTTCCAGCGCGGCAACGACTTCGCCACCGACGAACCCGCTCCCGCCGACCACGAGCGTTCCACTCATTTCCGAACGTTCGCTTCCGCCAGACGCACGACCTCCCGCACCGCCACGTCCGCCTCGGCCGCGACCGCAGCCGCGTCGTCGTACTCGGCGCTCACATCGTACACCTCGCCCGCGGCATCGCTCGCGATCTTCACGTCGACCTCGTACTCGCTGCCATCGATCCCGACGGCGGCGGTTTCGAACTCGCGCGAAGCGATCCAGCGGTGGCGCGCGCCGGTCTCGCGCACTCCCAGCGTCCCCGTCTCGACCGCGAGCCGCCGGGCCACGCGTTCGACATCCTCGGGTTTGACGATCACCTTCACGAGATGGCCCGGACGGGACTTCTTCATCGTGGTCGGCACCACCGACACGTCGCGCGCGCCCGCTGCTCGCAGGCTCTCGTGGAGGCCGCCGAGCACCTCGGGCGTGGCGTCGTCGAGGTTCGTTTCGAGCACCCGAATCCCGTCCTCGATCAGCTCGCCCTCGCCGTCGCCGACGAGCGCGCGGAGCACGTTCGGGTGCTCGGGGAAGTCGTGATCGCCCGCACCGTAGCCCGATGTATCGACTTGAAGCGTGGGGAGTTGCTCTGCCCCCTCGGCGACGTGGGCGAGGATCGCCGCGCCCGTCGGCGTGAGGAGTTCGGTCTCGACCGGGCCACCTCGGAGCGACCACGCGGCGCGTCCTGCGACCTCGACGACCGCGGGGGTCGGCACTGGATACGTCCCGTGGCTCATCGTGACTTCGCCGCCGCCGGTCGCGAGCGGCGTGGTCACGACACGCTCGACGTCGAGATCGTCGAGTAAGAGCGACGCGCCGACGACGTCAGCGATGGCGTCGTCAGCGCCGACCTCGTGGAAGTGCGTATCGTCGAGGTCGGTGCCGTGGACCGCCGCCTCAGCGCAGCCAAGGACCTCGAAGATCACGAGCGCGTCGGCCGCGACGCCAGATGAGAGCGACATCGACTCGACGAGATCGACGACCTCAGGGTAGCTCCGCGAAGGACCCGCTCCCTCCGCGTGGGTGTGATCGTGGCCGTTCGCGTGGTTGTGGTCGTGATCGTGACGATGGTCGTGGTGTCCGTGGCCGTCGTCCGCGTCGTGATCGTCGCGTTCGTCGTCAGCGTCGAGAAGCACGTCGACCGTGGTCGCACGAATGCCGTTTTTCGTCGTCTCGTCGGTCGCGTACCGAACGTCGAGCGCATCCTCGACCGGCCTCAGCACGTCCGGATCCGCGCCGGCGGCGAGCAGCGCCCCGCAGAGCATGTCGCCGCTCGCTCCCATTCGCCCGTCGAAAGCCAGCGTTCGCATACCCGAACGCGGTCGGCTGGGGCGAAAAAGCACCCGGTCGTTCGTCCCCCTCCCGGCGTTCTCGAACCGGCTCGCGGTGGAGGCAAAAGGCATAACTCCGCCAGCGACGGAGTACGAGGTATCCCCGTGGTCCAGTCATGAATGAAGTCCAACTGGAAGTGGCGAAGGCGTACCCGAACGACTCGGGCCGTGGCATCGCCCGGTTAGATCCCGATACCCTCCTGCATCTCAAACTCTCACCCGGCGACATCATCGAGATCGAGGGCGGCGACACCACCGCCGCGAAAGTCTGGCGTGCGGACCGTCAGGACTGGAACACGGACACCGTCCGCATCGACGGTTTCACCCGTCAGAACGCCGATATCGGTATCGGCGAGCGCGTCGAGATCCGAAAGGCCGACGAGCGAAAGGCCGACAAGCTGGTGCTCGCACCGCCCGAGGAGGCCTCCGTCCAGTTCGGTAGCGATGCTGCCGGAATGGTCAAGCGCCAGATCCTGAAGCGGCCGGTAGTCGAGCGCGACATCGTCCCCGTCATGTCGAGCACGAACCATCCGTTCATGCGCTCGCCCGGCCAGGCGATCCCGTTGATCGCGGTCGAGACCGAGCCCGACGGCGTGGCGCTCGTCACCGAGGACACCGAGGTCGAGCTGCGCGAGGAACCCATCTCGGGGTTCGAGAAAACGGGTGGAGGAATCACCTACGAGGACATTGGCGGACTGGGCAGCGAGATCCAGCGGGTGCGCGAGATGGTCGAGCTCCCGATGAAACACCCCCAGGTGTTCCAGAAGCTCGGGATCGAGCCGCCCCAGGGGGTGTTGCTCCACGGACCGCCCGGCACTGGAAAAACGCTGCTCGCGAAGGCGGTCGCGAACGAAACCTCGGCGAGTTTCTTCTCGATCGCCGGCCCGGAGATCATCTCGAAGTACTACGGCGAGTCCGAACAGCAGCTCCGGGAGATCTTCGAGGACGCCACCGAGGAGTCGCCCGCGATCATCTTCATCGACGAGCTCGACTCGATCGCGCCGAAACGCGAGGACGTCACTGGCGAGGTCGAGCGGCGCGTCGTCGCCCAGCTCCTGACGATGATGGACGGGCTCGAAAGTCGAGGTCAGGTCATCGTGATCGCCGCGACCAACCGCGTCGACTCGGTCGATCCCGCGCTCCGACGGCCCGGTCGATTCGACCGTGAGATCGAAATTGGAGTACCCGACGAGCGCGGGAGGGAAGAGATCCTCCAGATCCACACGCGCGGGATGCCGCTGAGCGACGACGTCAATCTCGCGAACCTCGCCGACGAGACCCACGGGTTCGTCGGAGCCGACATCGAGAGCCTCACGAAGGAGTCGGCGATGAAGGCGCTGCGGCGGTATCTCCCCGAGATCGACCTCGACGAGGAGGACGTGCCGCCGTCGCTGATCGACCGGATGATCATCAAGCGCGACGACTTCGACGGGGCCCTGAACGAGGTGTCGCCGAGTGCGATGCGGGAGGTGCTCGTCGAACTCCCGAAGATCTCGTGGGACGACGTCGGCGGGCTCGACGACGCGAAAGGTGAGGTGAAAGAAGCCGTGGAGTGGCCGCTGTCGAGCCCCGAGCGGTTCAGCCGGCTGGGGATCGAACCGCCCTCGGGGGTGTTGCTCTACGGGCCGCCCGGGACGGGGAAGACCCTGATGGCGAAGGCGGTCGCGAACGAGACCAACGCCAACTTCATCTCGGTGCGGGGCCCGCAGTTGTTGTCGAAGTGGGTCGGCGAGTCGGAGAAAGCGATCCGCCAGACGTTCCGGAAGGCGCGGCAGGTCTCACCAACAGTAATCTTCTTCGACGAACTCGACAGTTTGGCACCGAGTCGGGGTGGCGACGTCGGCTCCAACGTTTCGGAGCGAGTAGTCAATCAGCTCCTCACGGAGCTCGACGGGCTGGAGGACATGAAGAACGTGATGGTGATCGGCGCGACCAACCGGCCGGACATGATCGATCCCGCGCTGATCCGGTCGGGCCGGTTCGACCGGCTCGTGATGGTCGGCCAGCCCGACGTCGAGGGCCGCGAGCAGATCCTCGGGATCCACACCGACGATACGCCGCTCACGGCGGACGTGAGCCTGCGAGAGATGGCCGAGATCACCGATGGCTACGTCGGATCGGATCTCGAATCCATCGCGCGCGAGGCCGCGATCCACGCGCTTCGTGACGATCCAGAGGCCGAGACCGTGGCGATGCGCCATTTCCGGGCAGCGCTCGAATCGGTCCGACCAACGATCACCGAGGACATCCTCGACTACTACGACCGGATGGAAGACGAGTTCAAGGGCGGTGGGGCCGACACCGCCCAGGATCGGGGCGGCAGCCGGATCGGCTTCCGATGAACTTTTTGCGACGGTCGCGCCCCTGACGAGGCGCTCCCTCGCAAAACCTTCACTGAAACCGCGGCTCCTTCCCGGTGTTCTTGCGAGCGAAGCGAACGAAAGCTCGGGGTCGTTCGAAAGGCGCTTCGTACCTTTCGTGGTGACGAGAAAGCGGACTCTTTTCGAACCACGCACAGCGCGTGCTCCAGCGTTCGTACGCCTCGCCCTTCAGCCGCTGTCAGAGAAATCTCCGACAAGCCTCGTGCTCGTTTCACTCACACGAGACGCCAGGAGAGCTTCGCTCTCTTGAGCCTCGACTCAGTTCGTTCGTCGAGACGCCAGGACTGCACCGTCACTCACGAGGACAGCGCTACCGGGTAGACCGCATACGGTCACGATACTCCTCCGGTGTTGGCCGAAAGACGCCGAAGACGAAACGATTACAGGCGGTACCAACACCGAGACCGACCATCACGATCGCGATGACACCGGGGACGAACGCGTTGCTGGCTCCTACCACGCCGAGCGCGGCGATGCCGACGAGAGCCACGACAGTCGCTATCCACAGGCCGGCACGACTGCGCTCCGCTGCCGCGCTCAGGACGCCTGTCGCGATGGCGACGGTAACGCCAACTCACCAGTATTCGGCCGAGAACCCGATCGTCGCCCCCATCATGAGACCGAGACCGATGGATGTGACTGCGATCATTGCCCCCATGCCGACGATTTTTCGATCGACGCGATGCTCCATATTGATACCAAACACATCTACGTAATACCATTTGGTACAGAAGCCACGGAAAAACTCGACCAAACAGCGGTCACTGCCACAGCATCGTTACTGCCCTTCAGTCGAAACCGTGGATTCGGTCCGTCTACGACTTCTGCTCGGCGATCTCCAGTATTGAGTCGGTGAGCACGTCGACGCCGATCGCGATCGACGCCTCGTCGACGTCGAACGTCGCGGTGTGATGTCCACCGGGATGGTCGGTGCCGACGCCGACGTAGGCCGCGTGGCCACCGTTCTCTTGAACGCGCTGCATCAGATAGGTCGCGTCCTCGCTCCCGCCGAGGTCGTCGCGCTCGGTCGGCGTGTCGACAGCGTCGTTCCGGGTCGCCGCGTCGAACACGACGTCGACGAGTGCCTGATCGCTCGTCGCGCTCGGGGCCTCGCCTACCGTCGAGAGATCGACCGAACAGCCGTGCATCGCGGCGGCGCTGTCGAGCACGCGCTCGGCGCGCTCGCGGGTGTACTCCATCAGCTCGGTGGTCTCGCCCCGTACCTCGCCCTCGATGAACGCCGCTTCGGGGATGATGTTGGTCGCGGTGCCGCCGCCGACCATCCCGGCGTTGACGCGTGTGGGACCGTCTTCGTGACGCGGGATCGCGTAGAGATTCTGGATCGTGGTGGCCATCGCCTGAACCGCGTTCTCGCCTGCGTTCGGCTTGCCACCGGCGTGGGCGGGCGTGCCGGCGAAATCGGCCCGAAAGTGATGCACTGCGAGGAAGCCACCGACGCCCGCGACGACCTCGCCAGTGGGGTGGTCGAGTCCGACGTGAACGGCGAGCAGAGCGTCGACGTCGTCGAGGTGCCCGCTTTTCGCCATCGGCTTGCCGCCCGCGACCATCTCCTCGCCCGGCTGGAAGAACAGCTTGAACGTGCCCTCGAAGTCGCTTTCCGCCACCGCTTCGAGCACTCCGATCCCGATGGTCGCGTGGGCGTCGTGCCCGCAGGCGTGCATCCCCTCCGTCTCGGAACGGAACCCCTCCCGCACCGGCGCGTGGTCGTCGTCGGTGGCCTCCTCGCGGAGCAGCCCGTCGATATCGACCCGGAGCCCCACGGTGGGTCCCTCACCCCGTTCGAGGACGGCGATAGCTCCGGTGTAACCTCCCTCGGTTCGTTCGAGGACGTCCTCGCGCGCGCCGACCTCGCGGGCGCGGTCGTGCCAGCGCCGGAGTTCGTCGTCGTCCGGGACCGCGTTCCGCTCGCCGTCGGCGAGTACTTCCGGTCCAACGAGAAGCTCGTCGACACCGATCCGTTCGCACTCCTCGACGATCCGTGAGGTGGTGTAGAACTCGCGCCACGCAGGCTCGGGGTGGCGGTGGAGATCGCGTCGCAGCTGGATCAGGTCGTCGTGTCGCTGTTGCTGCATGGTGGGCGCTCACGGGCCGGAAGGTTATACTGTGGGGTGGGAGCAGTGATAACCTGTTTTGGTCCCGAGGCGACCGGAGCCACTCCAACCCCGTTCGAAGTTGGAGAAGACTTGTACTCGTACCCATCGCCGCACTGACAACCCCGATGTCAGCCATCGAGATGGACAACTTCACCAAGCAGTACGGTGACGTGATCGCCGTCGGCCAGTGGTGATCGTGGCGTTCGTCGTCTTTCGAGTGGGACGGCCCGCGATCCAGCATCTCGGACTTCAGGGGCTGGAGGAGCCGTACCCCGCCCGGAGTGGTTCTTCTGGGTCGGTCGGTCGAACCCCATCAATGCCTACGTGAAGCTCACGACGCTGTTCGCGGAGTTCGAGAACGGCCATCCGCTCATCTCGACGCCTGGCGGACGGTTTAGTTCCTTTTCGACGGCTGAGATGGCGGTGAACACTACTGCGACCTCCCACTGGTTCGCCGCGGTCGTTTTGCTCGTGTGGACGGTCCTCGCGGCGATCGCCGGACTGCTCTACTTTCGCGAGCACGACATTCCCTGAACTGTGATTTTCCACCGCCTGCTCGTCGCGTTCGTCAGCTCGAATTCGCCGACCGGATCCGTTCGATCTCGACTTCGGCGTGGATCCCGGCGGGGAACCCGTCCGCGACCGATCGGGCGAACTCGTCGTGACCGACGATCTCGATCGAGCGGGCGTAGACGGTGTAGGTCCAGTCCTCGAAGCGGCCACCGTGGGCTGAGAGGTGTTTCGACTGGGGGACGCGACGCTCGGCGAGTGGGTCGGGATGGGGCCCGTTGAACTCCACGCCCTTGCGCGCGGCGGCCGTCTTGATATCGGCGATCTCCCGATCGAGCGCGCCTCGGTCGCCGCTCGTGAGTCTGAGTTTCGTGACGAAGGGCATGGTAATCGTGTCTCGTCACTCGCCAGTCCGCGGGTAAAAACCTACAGTTCCTGTTCGACCCTTCCCGGCCGATCGGCACACCCCGCAGAAAAGCACCGCAGGATTCCATCGGCGTGCCGAAGCAGCAACCAATTAAACGCCGACCGTGTACAGCACGCAATGGCAGTCGAAGCGACGAGCGCGGGGGCTATCCTCTTCCGTGACACGAGAGGCCGCCGCGAGTACCTGCTCCTCAAGAGCCGCCCCGGGGACTGGGAGTTCCCCAAAGGCGGCGTCGAAGGGAGCGAAGAACTCCAACAGACCGCGATCCGCGAGGTCGGCGAAGAGGCCGGAATCACCGATTTCCGCCTCCTCAACGGCTTCCGCCGCGAGTACAACTACGTGTTCCAGGCCGGTGGCGAGACGATCCACAAAACCGTCCACCTGTTCATCGCCGAATCCCAGGAGGCGAGCGCCGAGCTCTCCCACGAACACCGAGATCACCAGTGGCGCGACTACGAACAGGCCATCAACACCATCACCCAGGACGGCCCGCGCGACATCTTCCGGGAGGCTCACGACTTCCTCGACGACGAGGGGTACTGACCACTCGTCCGCCGATTGTGTTTTTGGCTGAGGCGGTGGCGCGCGGGAGGGCGCGAAGCGCCCGACCCGCGCGAGGTCTGCACGAGAAATCGAGTGCAGGCTCGTCAGAGCGGAGCTCTGACGGTGGATGAGTGACGCGAGCAGCGCGAGCGGAGCGAATCGGTTGGGGAGGCGTGTGGCTTGCGGTTCTCATTTGTGCCGGGATTAGTCACCGAACGATCGGACTCCGTCGTCAGATCACAGGATCGATGAAATCAACGTGAAACGAGACGAATGAATGATTGTGGGCCGTAGGAACCGAACGGCTTAGTCGCCACACGACGCACCCTCCGAAGTGACGCAGAGCGCCGAGAGCGAGTTCGAGTTCGAACTCCGGGTGTGCGCGTGGGCCGAGCGCAACTGGCCGCCGGGCGGACAGCACGATCCCGACACCATGGCGATCGTGGCGCGCCAGCTCGGCACGAAACACCGACGATGGGACACCGTGATCGTCGAGGCAAGTCGTGAAAAGCTCGAAACGCGCGCCCGATTCGGCTCCACGCGGCTCGATTCGGATCTCCTCGGCGTCGTTCGGCACGCACCCACCGAGTGGACGTGGTATCGCGATGCGCTCCCCGAGCCCGACTATCCGTGGCGGTACGTCCGCGAAGCGGTCCACCGTGCGGCCGATCGCGGGATTCTCGAAACCCGCCAGCAGGGAAACCGGATCGAACTCCGGCGAAAGTGGACCTACCCCGACTGGGTCGAGCGCGTGATCGCGATCGAGAACAAACCCGACCTCACCGCGAGCGCCGCGCGCGCCCTCGCGGGCCAGATCGAACACGACGTCGCACTCGGCCTCGCCGACGAGGTCTGGGTCGCCACCGCCGCGACCGACGACGCGATCGAACCCGTCCTCCTCGAAGATTTCCCGGTCGAGGCGGGCGTGCTGGTTCTCGGTGGGGGTTCGACTGACGACGACGCGAGCGTCGCGTGGCATCCCCGAACGCTCGCGGTCGACAAGCCGGGGACGCGGATCACGGAGCGGCCGACGGGTGGGACCCACGATCAGTCGGCCGCGCGCTTCGAGTACGCGAGCCCCGAGTGGAAACGCGACAAGCGGCTCGCGATCGCCGAGCGCGCGTACGAGCGCGGCTGGCGGTCGTACGTCGACACGATGCGACCCGACTGTCGCCATTTCGAACTGCGCCGTGACGCGCGCAACGGGAATCGGGACGTGCTGCCGTGGTGTGCGGCGAAGGAGCGCCGACAGACCGCGGCCGAGTGTGCGGGGTCGTGTTCGGCGTTCGAGCCCGAACCCCCCGGCTGGCGCGCTGCGGGCTGGCCGATCGAGGGCGGGCCAGGCAGCGCCGTGAAGCGATTGCTGGCGCGGCGACGCGACCGACGACGACCTGACGCGACGGAGTAACTACTCGTCGTCGATCGCTTCGACCGAGACTGCGTCGCGTTCGACTGCCAGCCGGAAGGTCGGCACCGTCCGCTGGACCACCTCGACGCATCCCCGACGTTCGAGACCGCGGAGTGCCGAGCGCACGTCGTCGGCAGTGAGATCGTCGTCGGTCGAACCTCCCGCTCCGTCCACGTCGGCCGCAGCGTCGCGGAGCTTGTGAAGCACCGAGACCACGCTCTCGGCGCGCTCGTCGTGGTCGGCGACGACTCCGAACGCCCGATGTTGGAGGGCGGGAACGCGAACGGTTCGCGGACCGTCCTCGTCGGGTTCTTCGCCGACCAGCGTCGCGGCGTCGGCGGTCGCGCGGATCAGACTGTTCTCGTCGCGGTAGTAGTGATCGGCGAGTTCGTTTTCGAGGTACTGGTGGACCTCGCTACCGCCGTCCATCCCCCACCGTTCGGCGAGCTCGGCGTTTTTCGTCGGCTGGAGTGCGACCACGTCTTCGAGACGCGCCGTCGCCTCGTCGGAGAGCCCCATCGAACGTGGTGTAGACCAACCCGGTATATCGGCTTTCCGGACTCCGCCGGAGGCGTGCTGCCCTCGTCGCCCTCGCTGCCCGGCTCGGCTGCCGATGTCCGTTACTGTCCGGTGAATCCGCCTGCTCCGAGGGTGCGTGACAGTCGCATGCGAACAGTAAGGTTACAAGCGTGCGGCCCCAGAAACAGCCACGAGAACGAGTCGGCGAGCGTCTCCGATGTCGGCCCGTTACCCACGCTAGCCTACAATCCATGACGGATGCGAACACCGACACAGAGCCCGGCCGAGTCGAGACGACACAGCCAGAAACCCCACGCCAACTGTCGATCGACGAGGTCGGCGACCTCGCCCGAACCGTCATCCAGAACACCGAGCAGGTGATCGTCGGCAGCCACGACGCGATCGAACACATCGTGACCGCGATGTTGGGCCGCGGCCACGTCCTGTTGGAGGACGTTCCCGGCGTCGGGAAAACGATGCTCGCGCGCGCGATCGCGCGCTCGTTCGAGAGCTCCTTCTCGCGCATCCAGTTCACTCCCGATCTACTTCCCTCCGACGTCACCGGCACCAACGTCTTCAACCAGAAAACACGGGAGTTCGACTTCCGTCCCGGCCCCATCTTCGCCAACGTCGTGCTCGGCGACGAGATCAACCGTGCGCCGCCGAAGACCCAGAGCGCGCTCCTCGAAGCGATGGAGGAGACCCAGGTCACCGTCGATGGCACCACTCACGCGCTCGAACAACCGTTCACCGTGATCGCCACCCAGAACGCCATCGAACGGGGTCGCACCTACGAGCTTCCGGTCGCCGAGGTCGACCGGTTCATGAAACGTCTCGAACTCGGCTACCCCGAGCCCGACGCCGAGTCGGCGATGCTCGATAGAACTGTGGGAACGCATCCGATCGACCGTCTCGAACCGGTCGCGACCCTCGAGCAGCTCCGCGGTGCGCGCGCCACGGTCGGCGAGGTCACGGTCGAAGCACCGATCCGCCAGTACGTCACGCGGCTCGCCAACCACACCCGCGAGCGGGCCGAACTCGGGGTCAGTCCTCGAGGATCGCTCTCGCTCCTCCGGGCAGCCCAGGCACGGGCCGCGCTCGACGGCCGCGGGTACGTGATCCCCGACGACATCCAGCACGAGGCCGCGGTGACACTCGCTCATCGGATCCGGCCGGCGTCGGGAACCGATCGAACCGGCGCGGACGTGATCAGGGCGGCGCTGTCGTCGGTCCGGGTCGAATGAGACCGACTCGCCGGGCGATCGTGCTCGCCGGCGTGTGTGCGCTCGCAGTCTGGCTCGCCGCGACGTTCGGCGCGCGCTCGCTCAACGCGGTCGTGGTCCCCGGAGTGGTCGCGCTCGCTGCCGGCGCGGTCCAGCTCCGACTCGCCGATCGGCCGACGATCGACCGACACCAGCCGGCGGCAGGCTTTCCCGGCGAATCACGAACCATTCGCGTCGACATCGACGCCGACGACGCGCTGACCGCACGGATCGAGGAGGTCGTCGACGATGGGCTCGGGGCCGATTTCTCGCCTGCAAGGCGGGCGTTGCCGGCAACCCTCGAATACGACATCGAACTGGCGGAGCGTGGCGAACATCGATTGGGACCGCTCACGCTCACGGCGACGGACGTTCTCGGACTGTTCACGAGGGAGTTCACGTACGCCAAACGCACGCCGGTGCTCGTCTACCCCGAGTGTTACCGGCTCGCTGGCATGAACGAGGCGTTCGGCGGACACGACCCGTTCGACGACCGCGAGGCGTTCGACGAACTCCGGGAGTACGTCCCGGGCGACAGTCTCAGGGACGTCCACTGGAAGTCGAGCGCGAAGCGCGACGATCTCGTGGTGATGGAGTTCGACAGCGCGGCCGACGCGAGCGAGGTCACCGTCGCTGCCGAGGCGGTGGCCGGCTACGACGACGCGATGGCGGCGGCGGCGGCCAGCATCGTCACCCACCTCCTCGACGCCGGCTTCGCGATCGAGCTGGTGTATCCGGGCGGACGGATCGAGCAGGCGGGCGGCGACCCACAGCGCGAGCGGGTGTTGCGCACGCTCGCCCGTGCCGGACCGGGTCGGGTCGAGGCGAGCGATGCCGACATCCACGTACTCGCTGACGCGGGCGGTACCCACGTGACCGTCGCGGATCGCGAGACGCCGTTCGACCGACTGACCGGCGGGCGGCCGACGCCCGCGGCCGCCGACGGGGGGCGTCGATCGTGAGCACGACCGCCCGATCCACGCTGACGGATCGATCGTCGTGGTTCGCCGGTGGCGCGCGGCGCGGACTCGCGCTCGGTGCGGCGGGGCTGCTCATCGCCTCGTTTCTCACCGTCTGTTTTCACGTGACCGACGTGGCCGGCGGGAGCGACCGACTCGTGCTGTTCGTGGTCGCGGGGTTCGTCGCGGCGACGCTGCTCGCGCGCTTCCTGCCGGCCGTGCTGGCGCTCGTGATCGCGGCGGCGCTGTTCGCGGTCGGTCTCTGGAGCTACGTCCTCGCGGTGCCGAACGGTGAACTCCTGCTCCGGTCGCTCGGCGCGGTGCGCGCCGACGTGCTCGCGCTCCTGACCGGTCTCTCGATCCTCCAGATCACGGAAGCAGGCATCTGGGCTGCGGGGTTCGCGCCCGCACCGGTCTTCCTGACGTGGTACTTCGCGCTCCGGCGGCGGTACGTCGCCGCGGCGGTCGTCGGCGGCGCGGCGCTCGGCTTCTTCGTGCTGACCGGCGATGCAGGCGTCCTCGTGGTGCTCGCTGGCGTCGCGGGGGCAGCGGGCGTCGTGGGTTTCGGCGAACTCGAACGCTACGAGGGTCGATCGGGCCACGTCGAGGTGCTCGTGATCGTCCTCGCCGCGATGATCGTGCTCGCGCCGCTCGTGAGCATCGTCCCCGGCGGCGCGTCCGACCCGCTAGTGCCCTCGGGCGGCGGTAGTGGTGGCGCGAGCACCGTCGAGGGGAGCCTGCTGGCAGCCGACGATCAGGTCGGGATCCAGGGATCGATCTCGCTCTCACCCGAAGTACGGTTCACCGTCGAGAGCAGTGAGGGGAGCTACTGGCGTGCGGCGGCCTACGACCGCTACACCGGCGGGAGCTGGGTTCGGACCGACGACACCCGATCCTACGATGGCTCGATCGCCGGCCCGCCGGGCAACACCACGACGGTAGAGCAGACGTTCACGGCCGAAACCTCGATCGGCGTGATGCCCGCGGCGTGGAAACCGACCCGGATCTCGGGCGATTCGGCCGACGACGCGAGTGTGACCAACCTCGACGGGCTCCAGCCCGGGAACGCGTTCGAATCGGGTGACAGCTACTCCGTCGTGAGCCAGCAGCCGACCACGACGCCCGACGAACTCCGCACGGCGGGGCAGAACTACTCCGAGGATCTGCTGGAGCGCTACACCACCCTGCCGGGGAGCACGCCCGATCGGGTCGAACGCCGGACCGATCAGATCACGGCGAACGCCGACAACCCCTACGACACCGCACGGACCGTCGAGCGCTGGCTCGAACGGACGAAGGGCTACTCGCTCAACGTCAGCCGGCCCGACGGCAACATCGGCGACGCGTTCCTCTTCGAGATGGAGCGGGGATACTGCGTCTACTTCGCGACCTCGATGGTCACGATGCTTCGTAGTCAGGACATCCCGGCACGGTTCGTAACGGGCTACACCGAGGGCCAGCGCGTCGCCGAGGACGAGTGGGTCGTCCGAGGCTACGACAGTCACGCGTGGGTCGAGGTCTACTTCCCCGACGTGGGCTGGATCCAGTTCGATCCCACGCCCGGTGGCCCACGGACCGCAACCGAGGACACCTCCCTCGAAGACGCGCGCGCCAACAACACCACCGATGTCGACACCAGCGGCTCGGCCGACGGCGAGTGGACTCCGACGCCGACCGCGACGCCGATCGGTGGAGAGAACGACTCCGAGGCTGCCGACGCCGCTGACGGACAGCGTGGATTGCAGGGACTCGCAGAGGATGGTGCTACCGGTGTGAACGGAACGATAACTCCGCCGCCGGTGGCCCAAGGGGGCGCTGCAGCGGCGAACGGTACGCCAGGCGGCGACTCGTCGGGCTCGGGACCGAGTCTCCCCTCGCCGACACGCGAACAGTGGGCGTTCGGGCTGGTCGCACTCGCGGGGCTCGCCGCGGGCGCACGGCGGAGCGACGCCGCCGAGCGCACCTACCGCGAACTCTGGCTGCGCTACCTGCCCGACGACTCGCCGGCCGTCGAGGTCGAGGCCGCGTTCGAACGCCTCGAATACCTGCTCGGACAGCGCTATCGGGCCCGGCGCTCGGGTGAGACGCCACGCGAGTATCTCGCCGCCGTGGGGGCGGACGACCGCGCAGCGCGCGTCGGGGAGCTGTTCGAGCACGCTCGGTACGCCGGCTCGGCGACCCAGGCCGAGGCCGACGAGGCGGCCGAGCTGGTCCGTGCTCTCGTCGGGGAGCGCACACCCGTTCTGGGTCGGTTCCGGCGATCGTAACCGCTCACGGCCGCGCCAGCCGGCGAGCGGTCCCGACAGTATTTAATATGGTGACACCGTAGTTACCGGTGTAATGTCGGAAGTCTGCTCGACGTGCGGGCTGCCGGAGGAGCTCTGCGTCTGCGAAGACGTGGCCAGAGAATCCCAGCAGATCACGATCCGCATCGACGAGCGCCGCTACGGAAAGGAAGTAACGATCATCGAAGGGTTCGATCCGCGTGACGTGGACATGAGCAGTCTGTCCTCGGACCTCAAATCGAAGTTCGCCTGCGGAGGCACGATCGAGGACGACGCGATCGAACTCCAAGGCAACCACACCGGCCGTGTCGAGGACTTCCTCCGCGACAAGGGTTACAACGTCGCCTAGAACCCACCTTTTTACTTCGGGGTGGTTCGAAAATCGCTACGCGATTTTCGTCAGTGCAAGAAATCGAAGATTTCTTGCTTGCAATCAGAACGCTTCGCGTTCTGATGACATCACGAGACGGCGAAGCCGTCTCGAACGAGTTCGCGCCCTTCGGGCGCTCAACCCCTCGTAAAAATCTGGACCAAAAACACCCGCGAGCGCCCGTCAGGGCGCTCACGGTAGACCTACTAGCCTTTTCTCCAACAACACAGCGCCGCCGAAGCCCTCGCTCACTCCGTTCGCTCGCCCTTCATCCGCCAGGCCCGCACCGCCACCGTCAACCAACTGTCGTTTCGGAGTGACGACAGCGGCGGTGGGGTGTAGCCGAACAGTTATGTTCACGGAAACAGAACGAAGGATATGTTCAGTCGTCGAACGAAGGCTCGTCTCTCCTTCCTCAGTAACGTGCTCCTCCTCCCGATCATATATCGATTCATCCGATGGCGTCGTGCTGCCGGCGACGACGAGTC
This sequence comes from Halococcus salifodinae DSM 8989, assembly GCF_000336935.1. Classification (NCBI taxonomy): domain Archaea; kingdom Methanobacteriati; phylum Methanobacteriota; class Halobacteria; order Halobacteriales; family Halococcaceae; genus Halococcus; species Halococcus salifodinae. The sequence continues at coordinate 56,681 of NZ_AOME01000077.1, forward strand.
GCTCTCGTTGGTTCCCCAATGGTTCCTTGCAGGGGTGGGATACCAGGCTGCGTACTACTGGGCCTACGATCACGACTTCGGAGCCATCCGAACGAGTCGCTGGCGTCGGACGCTTTTCTCGGGTGTTCAGTCCACACTCATGTCGAAGCTGTTCTCCCTGTCGGAGGGTGGCCGTCTCAGCTTCTTGTTCGGGGGAAACGTTGGGGCAGTTGTCTACCGGCTCTGGTACGGCGTGCTTCGACCGCTACCAGGCTCCGACGAGTGAGATCGGCAACTGCCACTAAAACGGGGCGTCGGTGGCCGTTTCGTCGGCAGTCGGCGCGCCGCTGGCTGCCGTTCCATCGTCGACGGCCGCTTCGAGATCGCCGTCCCATGCGTCGAGACCGCCGGCGAGGCTCTGTATCGCGGCGTCGTCGGTGCTTTCGGCGGACTGGAAGAGCCACGCGGCCTTGAGGCTCGCCTTGCCGTGCGGGCAGACCGTCACGATCCGATCGGCGTCGCCGAACTCCTCGACTCGCTGCGGGAGTTCCTCGAAAGGAACGTTTTCGCTGCCGGGGATATGACCGTGTGAAAACGCTGCCGCCGTCCGGATGTCGACGACTGCGACCGACTCGTCGGCGTCGAGAAGCCCGGCGAGTTCGTCGGGCACGATTTCTTCATCCATCGATACATGTGATTGGTCAGCGAGCCCTAAACACCCAGCGACTCCGGTAGATCGGTTCGACGCGTCGACTTAGAGCAGCCCGTCCTCGCGGGCGAGCAGAAGCGGCGTGAGCGCGAGTCCGTTGACGGCATCGCGTGAACGAATGACGTCGAGGACCTCATCGACCGGGGCGGTCGTGGTCTCGATGACCTCGCCATCGTCGGGTTCCGGCGTCCCCGGTTCGAGGCCCGTGGCCAGAAACACGTGGCGAACGTAGCGGGTCCATCCGGAGGGGACGTACGACTCGACGTGCGAGACTTCACCGACACGATAGCCCGTCTCCTCGCGGAGTTCGCGGCGTGCGGCCGCGGCCGGCTCTTCGCCGTCTTCGATCCCGCCTGCTGGGAGTCCGATCGTGTGCGTTCGGAGGCGCGGACGGTACTGCTCGACGAGAACGAGTTCATTGTCGTCCGTGACGGCGAGGACGATCGCAGCGTCCGAGGGGTTCAGCCAGTAGTAATTCGCCTGCTGACCGTCGGGTCGCTCGACGACATCGTAGCCCGCCTCGAAAAACGGTGTTTCCCACGCGACGACGGCCTCGTGGACCGGCCAGTCAGGGTCGGATCGCTCCCACGGCTCGGTCGTCACAACAGCCCGTCCTCGCGGGCGAGCAGGAGCCCCTCGATCGTGGCGTCGTTCGCTGGCTCCGCACGCGCGACCGCGAGCGCCTCGTCGACCGGGATCGACGTGACAGTGAGGAACTCGTTGTCGTCGAGGTCGCGCTCGGTGGGTGTCAGTCCCTCGGCGAACGCGATCGCCCGGCGGTGGCGGAGCACGCCCGTCGCGACCCAGAACTCCTCCAGGATCGAGACGCCGGCAGGATCGAACCCGGTCTCCTCTCGGAGTTCGCGTGCGGCGGCCGTGCTCGCGGATTCGCCGTCCTCGACGATTCCGGCAGGGAGTTCGAGGCACTGCTCGCCGATCGCGGGGCGGTACTGGTCGACGAAAACGATCTCGTCGTCGGCGAGTGCGACCACGACCACTGCCGGCGGGAGTTCGGCCCAGTAGTATTTTTTCGTACTGCCGTCGGGCTGTTCGACCAGATCGTACCCGCCGGTGTACCAACCGGTCTCGTACTCTACGACGGACTCGACGACCGGCCAATCGTGCTCCGCGCGCTCGCTCATGGCCCACCCTGCGTTCGGGGGGCGCTAAACGATGACGTTCCCGGTCAGCGCGAGTGTCGAATCGGACCGTATACTCTCGAACGGACGGGTCTGAACGGTATACTCGTCGTACTCGGTGATGATTACTGACTCCTCCAGGCGAATCACGTCGCAAACGAGAACCGCAGGCCACACCCTCCCCAACCGATTCGCTCACTCGCTTCGCTCGTTCGCTCATCCACCGTCAGAGCTCCGCTCTGACGAGCCTGCACTCGCTCCGCTCGTACAGACCTCGCGCGCGAGTCGCGCACTTCGTGCGCTCCCGCGCGCCGACCGCACCCGGAACCTGGCGGTTTCCGTCCTGGTGCTTCAGAGTTCATCACGGTAGAGCCGCCCGAACGCCTGTCTACGGAGGGTTTCGATCGCTGCGCGTTCCTCGTCGGCGAACGTTGCGGCCACGGCGCGGTCGGCGAACGGGGCGGCGTGCCACGCCACGCGGTCGACGTTCTCGTTGCCGGCGACCGTCGCCTCGTAGTCGGGATGGTCCTCGCGCCACGCATCGAACTCCTCGCGCGAGCCGACGTGGACTTCGAGCGACGTGGCGAACAGCGCGTTCCGCGCGCGCTCTACCACCTCGCCCGTCACCCGCTCGTCGTATTCGTCCTTGGGGAACTCCATCGCGGTCGCCACCTCCCGGACCACCGTTTGAGCGGTCGGCCCGAGCGCGTCGAACCGCTCTCTCGCTTCCGTGGCCGTTTCCGGCGCAAACCGCCCCTCGGTGTGCATGGCGGCGGTTCGACCGGCGAACAGTTACCCGTTTTCGTCTCCGCTCGCGTCCGCTGTGTCGTCGGCCACGTCGCGATCGTCGGTTGTGTCGACCGCGTCAGAAACGTCGTCCGATTCGTTCGCCTGTCGCGTCATCTCACGTGCCTTCTCGACGGCTGTGGCGGTTTCGGGGTCGAGATCCTTCCCGCCACGTGCACCTGGTCCCCTGGTTTGTGACGGTTCCCGCTCGTGACGATCCTCCTCGAAGAGTTCGCCCGGGCGAGGGTCGTCGCTGCCGTGGTCACGGTGGTCGTGGCCGGTCGTGTCCTCGAACACCTGCGGGTATTCGGCTGATTCGGCGTGTTCGACCACGCGGTCGGCGAGGTCGTTTTCGCCGGCGTCGGCCCACCCGGGAGCGTGGTCGTCGAGCCACGCCTCGTGGTCCTCGTCGCCGAGCATCGCGGTGAACGCGAGATGGTTGGCGAGGTGGCGCGCGTCGGCCTGTGGCGTCTCGCAGACCGGACAGGCGTATCCCATACCGATCCGACGCGCTCCACGCGTTTCTATCCCGCGTCCGACGGTCGATATCGTCTACGACCCGTCCGCGTCGAGCGGCTCGCCACACCATTGACAGAAGTCGAACTCGCTGTCGGCCTCGCGGCCACAGTGTGGACACTGGCGTTCGCTCGTATCGTCTTCCTCGGCCGTCACAGCCGACGCAGCCCGACGGTTGCGCCGGCGTGCGAGCCGGTAAGCGTCGATCGTGCTGAGCACGGACAGAACGAGGATGGCGACGCTGGCCGCCGTCGGCAGCGCCCGACTGGCCGCCAGGATCGCCTCGACCGAGATCTCGCCCGATTCCGGGATGGCAGAATTTGGCACCGAGAGTGCGGTGGTCGCGAACACCAGCCCGAACCACAGCAGCGCCCGGAACCCCTTTCGAAGATAGAGATGCCCGGCTCCGGGGTACAGCAGCGCCAGTGCAACCGCGAGCCACGTCCGTTTTTCCGAACGCTGTCGACCCATCGTCCTCCGTTGCTGGTGTGGGGTCGTTAGTTTTCGGGTCTCGATCGGACTGCATCACGCAGGCCGTCATCGATATGCGGCCAGCGAACCCCGCTCGATCACAGTGGGTTTCCCGACGGCTGCGGTAGGGGAGTGTATGACCGACGACGGCGGGTGGG
>NZ_AOME01000078.1 GCF_000336935.1 Halococcus salifodinae DSM 8989
TCGATCTCGTCGAGGTCGATCTCGACGCGGCGGGAGCCGACCAGACCGATTCGGGCGCGCGTGGCGACGCCGAGATCGAGCCGCTCGAACGCGCGCTGCGCGACCTCGATCACGAGATCGACGGCGGCCTCGCGGGCGTGATCGCGGGCGCGGTCGAAAGCGAGTTCCAGACGAGCCGGATCGAGGCGCTCTGCGACCGACTCGATGTCGATCTGTTCGCCCCGCTCTGGCAGCGCGATCCGCGCACGCTCGCCGACGAGATGTTGGATGCGGGGTTCGAGATCCGGTTGCTCGCGGTCGCCGCCCGCGGCCTCGACGAGTCGTGGCTGGGACGCACGCTCGACGCCGCTGCGTTCGACGAGCTCGAAGTCCTCCACGACGAGTACGGCGTCCACGTTCTCGGCGAGGGTGGCGAGTTCGAGACGCTCGTCACTGCTGGTCCGCATATGGACCGACGACTCGAACTCGATTACGAGACGGAGTGGGACGGCGTTCGTGGGACGCTTCGAATCACCGACGCGTGGCTCGAAGAAGGATAACCGCTGGCCGGAGGAAACTACTCTGATTCGGTGTCGAGCAGCGCCGGCTTGCCGAGGGGGAGCGAACCGAACAACGCGTAGTGAACCCCGAACGCGACGATCACGACGCCGAACAGCACCGCGATGGCCTGCTTCGTTCGTGATGACATGGCTATCGGTTAGGCGACGGCAGTCAAGAACGTTCTGGACCGAGACATCGTTTCAGCCGTTCGACTGATCACTGGAACCGATCGATCAGTCCGCGTCGTCCGGGAGTTTCGTGTGTGCACCGACGAGCGCGCCGGCGAGGTCGGTGCCAGCGATGTGGGCGTCCTCGTCCACGATCGAGTCCGTGACCGTCGCGTTCTCGATGGTGGCGTCGGGGAAGATCACCGATCGGTCGACGGTAGCGTTCCTGATCGTCGCGCCACCCATCACGTGGACGTCGTCGCCGATCTCGCTGTTCTCGACGGTCGCGTCGGGCTCGATCGCGGTGTCGCCGTTCAGCGCCCACGCGACGGTTTCGAGGTAGCCTTCAGCGGTGCCGATGTCGAACCACGCGTCGTCGAAGGTGTAGGCGTAGACCGGCCGCTTCGCCTGGAGCCACTGGACGAACCAGCCGGGCTCGTCGGGGTTGTTGTCGCCCGCGAGATACTCCTCGAAGGCGATCGCGTCCGCCGGGAAGGCATAACACGCGATCGAGGCGAGCGTGCTCGGCGGATCGTCGGGCTTCTCTTCGAAGTCGACCACTCGATCGCCGTCGAGTTCGAGAATGCCGAACGATGTGGCGCGTTTGCGGGAGCCGACGTCGTAGGCCGCGATCGTCGGGGCCTCGCGCGCCTCGAACTCGTTCACGAAGTCGCTGATCGAGAAGCTGATGAGGTTGTCACCCGCGATCACGAGGAGATCGTCGTCGATCCCCTCGCGCTCGACGAGTTGGGCGAGCGCGCCGATGACCCCGAACTTCTCCGACTCGCCCGAGGTGTCCTCGACGCTGAGCTGTGGTTTCGTGAAGTCGCTTTCGGCGAGGTGTTCCTCGAACGCCCCCGCGAAGCGTTCGTTCGTGCTGACGTACACTTCGTCGATGCGCTCGTCGCTTTCCAACTCCTCGAAGATCCGGTCGATGATCACCGTGTCGCCGACTGGGAGAAACATCTTCGGCCGATGTTTCGTGATCGGCCAGAGCCGCGTCGCATAGCCGCCAGCGAGCACGATAGCCTGCATGCGCTTTCACACTCGGCGGCCCGGTAAGTCCTTTTTCATTGCACGCACCTTTTTACTTTGCTACGAGACGGCTTCGCCGTCTCGGCATGACGAAAGGCGCAAAGCGCCTTTCGAACCACGTCGGGTGTGCTCGCTCGTTTCACTCGCTCGCACACCACTCCTCGCAAAAATGTGTCTTCGTGAGCGGAGCGAACGAAGGCTCGGAAGACGCGAAGCGTCTTCCGGTGCATCAAAAACCCCCGCTCACTTCGGTCGCTCGCGGTGAGATCACTAACGCTCTCCGCAACCGCCGAAGCCCTCGACCACTCACTCCGTTCGTGGTCTCGCCCTTCATCCACCAGGAACCGCTAACCGCAACCGCACCGCTCCATCGCTACCGCAACCGCCGCCAGTTGGTTCGATCCGTGTCGAGCGACGATTTCAGGCTTCGTTGTCGAGAAACGCGCGCAGTCCATCGAAATCACGGGCGTTGAGCACGTCACCGGCCTCGGCCCAGCCCCGACGGGCGGTGTGGACGCCGTAGCGAAGCAGCTCGTAGCTCGCCGGCCGGTGGGCGTCGGTGTCGACGGCGATCGTCGCCCCGGCCTCGATCGCAGTCCGGACCGCACCACCCGACAGATCGAGCCGAGAGGGATTCGCGTTGACTTCGAGCGCGACGCCGTGTTTTGCGGCCGCGCGAGCGACCCGCTCGAAGTCGAGTTCGAGGCCCGGCCGCCGGTTGAGGTAGCGTCCGGTCGGGTGACCGATCACGTCGACGGAGGGATGTTCGATCGCCGCGACGATCCGATCTGTGCCGTCGCCATCGAGTCCGCTGTGCGGCGAGGCCACCACGAGATCGAGTTTGTCAAGCACTCCATCACCGACCGACACCGCGCCATCGGCGTCGATGTTGGCCTCGACCCCACAGAGAACATCGATCTCGGCGTCGACGGCGGCGGCCGCGTCCTCGATCGCGTCGCGCTGCTCGCGGAGATCGTCGTCCGAGAGCCCGGTGTCGGCGACGATTCCTGGCCCCGCCGCGTGATCGGTGATCGCGAGGTATTCGTGGCCGAACGCGGCCGCACCCGCGATCATCTCCTCGATCCCGTCCTTGCCGTCGGACCAGTCGGTGTGAACGTGAAGATCGCCACGAACGGCGTCGGCATCGACCAAATCGGGCAGCTCGCCCGCAACGGCCGCGTCGATCTCGCCGCTGTCCTCTCGGAGTTCGGGCGGGATGTGCGGCAGACCAACCGCCTCGTACATTCCGGCCTCGGTCTCGCCCGCAACCCGCTCGCCGACTCGCTGGCCGGCGTCCGGGTCGTCCACACCCGAGATATCGAACACGCCATACTCGTTGACCTTCAGATCCCGCTCGATCGCCCGGTTTCGGACCCCGATGTTGTGGTCGCGACTCCCGGTGAAATACTGGAGCGCACTCCCGAACTCCTCGGGCACCACTACCCGGAGATCCATCCGGACGCCGTTCGCGCGGAGGCTCGCCTTGCTTGTGCCCGCCTCGATCACGGTGTCTGCGCGCCCCCAGTCGGTGAAGCGCTCGACCACGGCCTCCGGATCGTCGCTCGCGACGAGGAGATCCACGTCGCCGATTGTCTCGCGCCATCGTCGGAGCGAGCCCGCGAGCTCGCACCGCTCGACCGCTTCGTTCGCCTCGTCCACTCCACCAGCGACGTACTCCAACAGCTCCTCGCCCAGCGGGCGCGCATCGCCAAGCAGCGAGCGTTCGTTCGCTTGCCACGCGAACTCGATCCCCGCGAGAATGTTCTCTTCCGAGGTCGCGCCGAACCCGGAGATCTCGCGGATCTTCTCCTCGCGAGCGGCGGTTTCGAGGTCGTCGAGATCCTCGATAGCGAGCTCGTCGTACAGCGTCCCCACCGTCTTCGGCCCCACGCCCTCGACGCTCGTGAGCGCGGCCATGTCGACGGGCAGCTCCGCCCGGAACTCCTCCAGCTCCTCGATTTCACCCGTTTCGACGTACTCGACGATCTTCGCGGCGAGCGCCTCGCCGACCCCTTCGATCGCCTCGACGCCCTCCCCGTCGCCGGCGACCAGCGATTCGACAGATTCGGGGTGCGCACGGACGTTCTCGGCCGCTCGGCGGTAGGACTGGGGTTTGTACTCGACACCGGTGGCTTCGAGGCGATCGGCGAACTCCTCGAACCGATCGGCGACTGCGTCGTTCCGGCTCACGTCGGGCTCCCTCCCTCCGAGGTCGCTACTCCCGTCATCCGTCCTCGCGGCGCTCGCGGAGACACGCCGCGACGGGATCGAGGACGTCGTCGGCGATCCCGTACGGATCGGTGTCGCCGGCGACGACGCCATCCACGAGATCGTCGATTCCGCCGCGAGCGTCGATCTCCTCGGCGATCAGGGCGGCGGTGTCCTCGCGCAGGAGGGTCCGAATCTCCTCGGCGTAGCGCTCGCGGGCCTTCGCCCTCGCTTCGCCGGTCGAATCGAGGTGGGCGTGGTGGTCGTCGATCGCGTCGAGGAACGCGTCGACGCCCTCGCCGTGGGTGGCGACCGCCTCGACGATCGGCGGTGTCCACACCGCGTCCGATCCGCCGTCGTCACCTGGTTCGGCCTCGGCCTGCTTGAGCGCGGCTCCATCGGCCGCTCCGGCGCGTCCGTCACCGTCGGCGTCGGCCGCAGCAGCGTCGCTTTCGACTGCTGTCACTTCGGCGTGGTGGCCGTGACCCGTGTGCTGGTCGTTCCTGCCCGAGCCGGCGTTCCCGCGCAGGTCGAGCATCTCGCGGAGCTCCTGGACTGTTCTGTCCGCGCCATCGAGATCGGCCTTGTTCACCACGAACACGTCCGCGATCTCCAGAATCCCAGCCTTGAGCATCTGGACGTCGTCGCCGCTGCCGGGCTGGACCAACACCGCGACCGTGTCGGCGGTTTTCACGATGTCGATCTCGTTCTGGCCAGCCCCCACGGTTTCGACGATGATCCGGTCCTTGCCGAACGCGTCGAGCGCCTTCACCGCATCCGCGGTCGCGATCGAGACTCCGCCGAGGCTGCCGCGCGCGCTCATCGACCGGAAGAACACGTCCATGTCGCCGACGTTCGAGGCCATCCGAATCCGATCGCCGAGCACCGCGCCGCCGGTGAACGGCGAGGAGGGGTCGATGGCGATCACGCCCACGGTCTCGCCACGGTCGCGGTACGTCTCGGCCATCTTATCCACTAATGTGGACTTCCCCGCGCCGGGACTGCCAGTAATGCCGATCACCTCGGCGGTGCCGGCGTGCTCGTACAGGCCAGAGACGAGGTCACGGTAGCCGGGCGCGCGGTTCTCGATGTTGGTGATCGTACGCGCCAGCGCGCGGTGGTCGCCGTCGAGCAGCCGTTCGAGCAGGTCGCTCATCGCTCGGGGGCGTTCTCGCGGACGAACTCGATGGTGTCCTCCATCGACGCGCCGGGACCGAAGATCGCCGAGACGCCCTGTTCTTCGAGTTCGTCTTGGTCCTTGTCGGGGACGATTCCGCCAAGTAGTACCAAGGTATCGTCGAGAGCGTCGTACTCGTCGAGACCGTCCAAGATTTTGGGGACGAGCGTGTTGTGCGCGCCCGAGAGGATCGAGATGCCGAGCACGTCGACGTCCTCTTGGACTGCGGCCTGGACGACCTCGTCGGGCGAGCGATGCAGCCCCGAGTACACCACCTCGAAGCCCGCGTCGCGGAACGCCCGCGCGATGACGTGTGCGCCGCGGTCGTGGCCGTCGAGGCCCACCTTGGCGACGAGACATCGGATCGGTTGCTGTGTCTGCCCCGCACTCATGCGGCAACGTTTGCCCGCCCGCGGTTTGGGTCTATCGGTAACGACGATGTGGGTCGATTCTGTCTCTTGCCCGGTCGCCAGAAATCCGAAGACGGATACCACCCGCGGCCCGACTTCGACGCATGGCCACTGCGAGCGCCGAGGGGCCGGTGAAGCGACATCCACTCGCCGTCACCGCCGTCCTCTCGGTCATCGGCTACGTGCTCGTTCTCGGGAGTTTCGCCGGCATCGTCGACGTCTTCCCGCCGATCGGGGAGGAAACTGTACTGTTGTTCTCGGATGCGATCGCGGTCATCAACAGCCTCGCGCTGACCGCGCTGCTCGTCGGCTACGTCCTCATCCGCTGCGACGACGTGTGGCGACACCGCGCGGCGATGCTCACCGCATTCGGGCTGATCCTCGCCTTCCTCGTGCTCTACCTCTGGAAGATCGGCGGAGGGTTCGAGAAATCGATCGTGATCCGTGAAGGGCAGTTCCTGGGTGCCTACGCCGGCATCATCGAGCCGATCTACCTCGCTATGCTCGCGATCCACATCCTGCTGTCGGCGATCGCGGTGCCGGTCGTGATCTATCCCGTCGTGCTCGGACTGACCCACACGCCCGCCGAACTCGCCGAGACCGCCCACGCGCGGGTCGGCCGGATCGCGGTCGCGTCGTGGTCGCTGAGCCTCTTTTTGGGCGTCGTGACCTACTTCCTCCTGAATCACGTCTACTCGTGGGTTCCCAGGTAGCCCCGGCCGCCGCACCTCTTTCCAGGAAAGCGCGTTCAACCGAGGGGGCCGAACAGGACTCCCTCCACTACCACCAGAAACACGACACCGGAAGCGAGCATGCAGACGAATCCGGTCGCAAACGTGGCGAAGCGGTGGAGCCGTGATTTGTACTCGGGTCGCTCACCGATGGCGTTCTCGACACTGTTGCCGGTCGTCATCCATCCCGTCAGGCGTAGCAGTCCGATAGGAATCAACAGCCCTCCGATCATCATGGGAGGAAACAGGAGAAAATAGCTGAGCATGTACAGCAACGAATTCGGCTCACCCACTACACCCATTCCAGTCTCACTACCCTGCTGGTGTCCGCGATTCCATATCAAACTACTGTACACACGGATCATGCCTGTTTCGAGCGCGTCTTTTGGAGGAAGTAGCCTCGACCTCACCGGACAAGTCAGTCCGTTCGCGGGAGCGCATACGCACCGAGCGCGACGAAGCCGGCCGCGAGGGCGCAGAGGACGGCGAGATCCCCGCCCCACGCCGCTGCGCTAGCTCCATTCGTCACCGCGCGCACGCCGCGCGCGAAGTAAGTCAGCGGCGAGAGATTCACGATGGGCTGAAACCACGCTGGGAGCAGATCGGGCGGGACGAACGTCTCCGAGAGGAACAGAAGGGGGAGCGCGATCGTGTTGCTCGCGGCGATCGTTCCATCGGTCGAATCGGCGAGGCTGCCGAGCAGCGCGCCAACCCCACAGAACAGCGCGACTGCAACCCCGACGAACGGGACTAAGACTACGGAGAGCGCCACCTCGGCTCCGGTAACGAGCACAACGAGCCCGAGGATGAGCAGGCTCGCGATCCCGATGATGACGACGTTGACGAGCGTTCGGGCGAGCAGCCACTCCGTACGCGAAAGCGGCGTGGTCGCGAGCTTCTCGAAACGGTTGCCGTCGCGGTGGCGCGCGACCGTGCTGCCGATCCGCGAGAGCGGCGTGAACAGCACCACGACCGCGAGGTAGCCAGGCACGTAGTAGCCCGCTGGCTCGGTGAACAGTCCGCCGCCCGTGGGCTGGGTCTGGACGAGCACGCCGAAGATGAGAATCAGGAGGACGGGGAAGAAGAACGTGAAAAAGACCGCGGTCCGTCGCCGGAGGAACGATCGCCACGCCGCCATGAACTCTGCGCCGACCCGGCCGGTGGCGGTCACTGTGCAACCCCCGTTTCGCCGTCGCTCGCGTTCGGCTTCGCTGGCGTCTCCGCTGCGGTGTCGTCGCTGTCGTTGCCGTCGTCGTCCGTCGGCTCTGCGACCGGCTCCTCGCCGCTGACGAGCGCCTGTCCGGTCACCGCGAGATAGACGTCTTCGAGATCGGGCTGTCGCCATTCGAGACCGTCGTAGACGATCCCGGTGCGTTCGAGATCGTCGACCACTCTGCCGATGTCCGCCGCGTCAACCCCGTGAACAACGAGTTCGGTGTCGCGCAGTTCGACCCGGTGGCCAGTCTCGCCGAGCGCGTCCACCGCAGTCGCTGGCGACGGGGCCGTACCATCACTGTCGTCGATCGTTGTTCCGTCCTCGATCGGGTCGGCGACGAGATCGACCACGATCCGGTTCTCGCCACCGTGTTCGGCGACGAGGGCTGCGGGCGAGTCCACCGCGGCGAGGCGGCCGTCGGCGAGCAGCCCCACCCGATCGGCGAGGCGCTCGGCCTCGGTCATGTCGTGGGTGGTGAGAAGCACGGTGGTGCCGCCGTCGGCGAGATCGGCGAGGAGTCGCCGGAGATCACGGCGGCCGGCGGGATCGATCCCCGTCGTGGGCTCGTCGAGCACGAGGAGGTCGGGATCGTTCACGAGCGTCGCACCGACGCAGGTCCGCCGGCGCTGGCCGCCCGAGAGGTTTTCGTAGTGGGTGTCGGCGGTGTCGGCGAGCCCGACGTCCGCGAGCACGCCCTCGACGTCGCGGGGAGCGTCGTAGAGCCCGGCGTAGTAGGCGATCAGCTCGCGCGCACTCAGACGCTCCGGCGGGGTAAACTCCTGAGGCAGGACGCCGAGTCGCGACTTCGCGACGGTCGCGGGCGACTCGCCGAACACCGACACCTCGCCGTCGACAGCGGTCGTGCCGGTCAGCGCGCGGACCAGCGTGGTCTTGCCCGCGCCGTTCGGTCCGACGAGCGCGAACACCTCGCCGGCGTCGACCGACAGCGAGACCCCATCGAGCGCGACCCGATCGCCGTATTTTCGATGGATGTCCTCGGCGACGAGTGCCCGTTCCATACCGAAACCGAGTGCCGCAGCCGTTCTAAGGGGATCGATTCGCCGACGATCGGTCGCACCGCTGACTGGTGCTCACAGCCGACTGCGGACTTCCCGCACGATCCCGTCGACGTCGTACTCGTCCTCCTCTTTGTCGAAAACGGTCTCGTCGTCGACCGCGACCGTGAGTACGCCGTGATCGCCAGTCACGAGCGCTACCCGGTCGAGTTCCTCGCCGAGACCGGCGAGCAGCGCGTGCTGGATTGCTTCGGCTCGTTCGAGGAAGCCACACGGGACGCAGTATTCGATCTCGACGGTTGCCATGCAGATCACGACGGTCGCGGGCGATTTACGCTTTTGCCCCTCTGGTCCGTCCGCGTCCGCCTGCCGGTCGTCACGGCGCTACTCATCGCCCAACGGCCGCCAGTACAGCAGTCCGACCGTCACGACGAAGATCACGGTCGAGAGTCCGTACGATCCGGAGAGCGCAGCGTTCGCGACCGCCGAGGAGCCCCCGGCGACGCCGCCGACGAACGAGGCGATCACGGGCCACGTACAGCTCACACACGAGAACAGCCCGAGAACGCCCCCGATCGCCGAGCCCGCCACGTCGAGTACGGTAGCGTAGACGAGGACGGCGAGCGCGACGTAGCCGACGATCCTGTAGGGAAAGAGCNCCAGCCGGATCGCCTCACCACCGTAGATCAGCGCGGGCCCCTGTCCCGGTGGCAGGGGGGCGATCCGAAGCCCGGTCGCCATCTCGCCGAGACCGGAGCCCACGAGCCCGCCGGCGTACGCGAGCACCGCGAAATAGCCCACTGCGAGCGCGCCCGCGGCGTAGCGTCGCCGCCGACTCGCTGCCGGCGCGTCGGTCCGAACGAGCGCCCAGAGACCGACGTTGATCCAGATGAACGGGTAGACGTAGTACCGGATCGCGGTCGGTGTGACGTTCGGCTGGACGAGGTAGAGCAACAGCGCCAGGAGTTCGGCGGTGACGAGAATCGCGCCCCACAGCAGGGCTTCGGGTGTCGGACTGACGCGAGCGAGGCGATCGCGGACGGCGATGCGGTCGTAGCTCATGAGTGGTCTGGAAAGTACGAGGTCACAGCACGACAGCGTCGATCACGACCGCGACGAGCACCGCACCGAGGTAGGCGTTCGACGCGTGGAACGCCCGGAACGCGGCGTCCTCGGTCCGCTCGCGGTGGAGCCGGACCACCGCCCAGAGGAAGAGGCCGCCGAAGGCGACCGTGGCCGCGCCGTAGAGCCACCCGAGTTCGGCGACCGCAGCGAGCACGCTCGCGCCGAGCAGGGTGGCCCCGAGATACCACAGGATGTGCCGGCGGGTGACCCGATCGCCACGCACAAGCGGCATCATCGGGAACCCGCCGCGCTCGTAGTCGTCCTTGTACGCCAGGGCGAGGTTGTAGAAATGCGCCGGCGTCCAGAGGAAGATCACGCCCGCGAGCGCGAGGCCCGGGATTCCGATCTTTCCCGTGACGCCGACCCAGCCGATGATCGCCGGCAGCGCGCCCGCAGCACCCCCGAGCACCGTGTTCTGCACAGTGTTGGGTTTGAGTACGAGCGTGTAGATCACGCTGTAAAACAGGATGGCACACAGTCCGAGCGCCGCCGAGAGCAGGTTCACGGTGGCGAACAGACCGAGCGACGCGACCGCGAGCACGCAGCCGAAGATCATCGCGTTGCGGACACCGACTTCGTCGGTCGCGAGCGGCCGGTCGGCGGTCCGCTGCATCCGCCGGTCGATGTCGCGTTCGAGGACGTGGTTGAACGTGCCGCTCGCACCGATCGCGAGCACCCCACCACCGAGCACCCGCACGACGGTGCCAGCGTCGAGGTTTGGTCCGGCCGCGAGCGCCATCCCGGCGGCCGCGACGAGACACAGCAACCACATCAGTCGGGGTTTCATCAGCCGGAAGTACGCCGTGCCGACGGTCCGTGCGCGTTCGATCAGCCCCTCGTCAGCCGGCGACGGCGATCGGTTCGACAGTGGTTCGACGTCGTTCTCGACGACCGCTGGCTCGTCCGAGTCGTCAGCGGAGACCGTTCCGGCTGTCACCTGTTCGGTGGCTGTCGCGGCCGACGGAGCGGCGTCCGCGGCTCGTGCGTCGGTATCGGCTGCTGCGGCCGGTGTGTCGGTGCCGGGAGCATCGATTTCGAGCGTCCACGCGAGCGCGACGACGAGGCCGGTGAAGATCCCGACGCCACAGAGCAGGTGGGCGGTCGAAATCCACTCCGCGCTGGTGGTCGCGGCGAGCGCACCGATCCCGATCTGGACCGGGTAGAGCACGAACGGCACGGCGAGAGCGGTCTTCGCGCGTCGCGGGGTCGGCGCGCGCCAGGCGGCGACGATCGCGCCGAGGACGAGCAGGCCAACGAGGGCCGCGGCGATGCGATGGCCCCACGCGATGGCGAGGCGTGGGTTCGAGAGGTCGACGCCGCAGGCTGGCCACGTCGTACACGCGGCGGCGGCGTGCGAGAGCGTCGTGGTCGCCCCGATCACGATCAGGAGGTAGACGCCGACGGCGGCGGCGGCGAGCAGCGTCGTCACCCGCGTCGGGACGGAGTCTGTATCGGTGGCCACGGCTAGTGTAACTCGACTCATTGCTTCGTCGCGACCGCACTTAGGCCCCGCGTTTTCGGCCACCGAGCGGGAAAGTCAGCAGGTATTTATGCGCTACCGGCAAACTCCAGACCAAATGAAGCGAACGCGTATCGGCCTCTTCGCACCGCTCGTCGTCGCGCTACTTCTCGCCGCTGTCGAGCCGGCGATGGCGCAGTCGGTCACCGAGCGGATGATCTCGAACCTGAACACCTCGCTGCTGTACGTGGCGATCCCGATCACGATCCTCGTCGAGGTCATCCTGATCTACACGGTCATCCGATTCCGGAACAACGACGATCCCCAGCCAACCAGGGAGAACCGTCGTCTCGAGATCACGTGGACGATCACGACCGCGATCATCCTGCTGTTCGTCGGACTCGCATCGTTCGCCGTCCTCGCGAACCCCTACGTCTCGCTGGTGCCCGACGCGAGCGGCGGCCAGGCCCAGGCCCAGGCCCAACAGCAGGTCGGGGCGGACGTGTTGATCAACCAGTCAGGCGCGACCGCACCCCCACCGGACAGTGACGCGGTCGAAGTCGAGATCATCTCCTACCAGTGGGGCTGGACCTTCCACTACCCCGAGGCAGGCGTCAACGCCTCCACACTCGCCGTTCCGAACGGGACCGACACCTACTTCCACATCACCTCGACCGACGTGATCCACGCGGTCCACGTCCCCGAACTCGGGCTGAAACAGGACGCGGTCCCCGGCGAGTACAACACCATCAAGACCAAACCCACCGAACCCGGCTCCTACCAGCTCTACTGCGCCGAGTTCTGTGGCTCGGGCCACTCCGGGATGCTCGCGAACATGACCGTGATGCCCCAGGACGACTACCAACAGTGGCTCGGCCAGCAGGAGGCGTCCGGCGGTAACGCCTCGTCGGGCGGCAACGCTTCGGCAGGCGGCAACGCCTCCAACAGCTCGGCGATGAGTGCGATCCCGGCGAAGCCGGCGTAAACTCCCTTCGACACGACGAGCATCGTTCCCGACCGACATCACGGCTGCTCGACCAAAGAATCATTTCTGCGCTCTCGTTTGCTGTAGACATGCAACGCATTCGTCCAGTCCACTCGTTCACGACGGCCATGCAACGAGTGACCCGACCGCGGACGACCGAGTCAGAATTCGGGAGGCGTCCCCGTGATTCGGTCTCTCTCGACGGGATCGAACGCCGGGAGGTCGCTCGACGATGACCAGCGAGTTCGACCGGTCGCCGACGGCCGACCGACCAGCACACGACGCGAGCTACGACCACCGAAGCACCACGGTGGCACGGCCGGAGCTCCTCGACGATCTCCGATCGCGGATCGAGGGCGACGCACGCTTCGATACCTACACCAGACAGCTCTACGCCACCGACGCGAGCGCCTACGAGATGACGCCAATCGGCGTCGTCTTTCCTCGCTCGACTGCCGACGTGGCCGCGGTGATGGGCTACTGTGCCGAGCGGTCGATTCCGGTGCTCCCGCGTGGCGGCGGAACCAGCCTCGCGGGACAGGCGGTCAACGAGGCCGTCGTCCTCGATTTCACCCGTTACATGGATTCGCTCGTCGACGTCGATCCCGACGTGCGGACCGCACGTGCCCAGCCAGGGAGCTATCTCGCCGACATCGACGCGGCGCTCGCCTCCCACGGGCTGAAGTTCGCGCCCGATCCGGCGTGGGGCGACAAGAGCACCCTTGGGGGTGCGATCGGCAACAACTCCACGGGCGCACACTCGCTGAAATACGGCAAGACCGACGCCTACGTCGAATCGTGTGAGGTCGTCCTCGCCGACGGCACCGTGACCGAGTTCGGCGAGATCGGGATCGAGGAACTCCACGACCGCGCCGATCCGGCAGGAGATCTCGAAGCGCAGATTCACGCCGCCGTCGCGCGGATTCTCGACGAGGAGGTGGACGCGATCGAGGACGCCTATCCCGATCTGAAGCGCAACGTCTCGGGGTACGATCTCGATCGACTGGTCGAGGACGCCCGCGAGGTACAACGCGCCTCGGAACGGACGAACGGCGAAGCCGTGAGCGAGTCCGGATCGGTGAACCTCGCCCGCCTGCTCTGTGGCAGCGAGGGCACCCTCGCGATCGTCACCGAGGCCACCGTTTCGCTCGAACCCATCCCCGAAACGAAGGCCGTTGCGCTGCTGACGTACGACTCACTCGGCGATGCGATGGAAGACGTCACACCCATCCTCGAACACGATCCCGCCGCCGTCGAGGTGATGGACGATGTGTTGCTCGATCTCGCGCGTGACACCAGTGAGTTCGCCGACGTCGTCGGCATGCTGTCCGACGGGACCGACTCCGTCCTCCTCGTCGAATTCTACGCCGACTCCGATGCCGACGGCAAACAACAGGTCGCCGACCTGATCGCCGACCGGGTGCCCGACGGCGATCCAGCGACGGAGCCGAGCGCCGGCGCGGCCGAACGGACGGACGAACGACGGTACGCCCGGGCGGCGATGGAGGCCCACGACGCCGACACCCGCGCACGGTTCTGGAAGCTCCGGAAATCCGGGCTCCCGATCCTGCTCTCGCGGACCTCCGACGCGAAGCATATCTCGTTCATCGAGGACTGCGCCGTCCCCGCAGAACGCCTCCCGGAGTACGTCGCCGGGTTTCAGGAGATCCTCGACGACAACGACACGTTCGCGAGTTTTTACGCCCACGCCGGTCCCGGCGTGCTCCACGTCCGGCCGCTGATCGACACCAAAACCGTCGATGGCGTCGAGTCGATGGAACGGATCGCCGACGCCGTGACCGATCTCGTGGTGGAGCTCGACGGGTCGGTGTCTGGCGAGCACGGCGACGGTCGCGCCCGCACTCAGTGGAACCGGAAACTCTACGGCGACCACCTCTGGGGCGTGTTTCGCGACCTCAAATCGGCGTTCGATCCCGACTGGCTCCTGAACCCGGGCCAGGTCTGTGGCCTTCCCGACGAGGCGGCAGACGATGCCGGGCAGGGAAGCACGGACGCGCCTGATCTGACCGAGAACCTCCGGTTCGATCCCGACTACGAGTTCGACGCCGGGTTCGATCCCGCACTCCAGTGGCAAAACGAGAACGGGTTCGAGGGGATGGCCGAGCTCTGTCACGGCTGCGGCGGCTGTCGGGGTCACCAGTCGACCACCGGCGGCACGATGTGTCCGACCTACCGAGCCGCGGAGGAAGAGATCCTGAGCACCCGCGGCCGGGCGAACCTGCTCCGCCAGGCGATGAGCGGCGATCTCGGGGCGGCGACAGCCGCCAACTCGGAGCGGGCCGCACGGCCCGCGAAGGGAGACGGATCTGAAGCAGCGTTCGACGTCGAGTTCATGAACGAGGTGATGGATCTGTGTATCGGCTGCAAGGGCTGTGCGAACGACTGTCCGAGCGAGGTCGACATGGCGAAGATGAAGGCCGAGGTCACCCACGAACACCACCAGCGCCACGGCGCGAGCCTCCGCGATCGTCTCTTCGCCAACATCGACCGGCTCTCGGCGCTCGGCAGTCGGTTCGCGCCGCTCTCGAACTGGGCATCCGAGCTGCCGGGCGCGCGCACCGTATTGGAGAAGACCGTCGGTATCGCCCCTGACCGCACCCTTCCCACGTTCCACGACGAGTCTTTCGAGGACTGGTTCGAGGCACGCGGCGGCGCGCGGGTGCCGGCCGGTGACGCCGATCGGCGTGTCCTGCTCTTTCCGGACACCTACACCAACTACAACCATCCGGAAGCCGGGAAAGCCGCCGTCGCGGTGCTCGAAGCCGCCCAAATCCACGTTCGGCTGCCGCTCGGGGTCGCCGACAGCGGGCGGCCCGCGTTCTCGAAGGGGTTCCTCGACAAGGCGCGCACGGCCGCCGAGCAGAACGTCGCCGCGCTCGCGCCGCTGGTCCGCCGGAACTGGGATGTCGTGGTCGTCGAACCCTCTGATGCGGTGATGTTCCAGTCCGACTATCTCGATTTGCTCGGACCCGACGAGAGCGCGCCCACGGGTACCGTCGCGGCCGGTGAGGCCGGCGAACAGCCGGCGACGGACGGTGGGACGGCACAAGGTGGCATCGAGATCGTCGCCGAAAACACCTACGGCGTGATGGAGTATCTCGATCGGTTCCGCCTCGACGAGACGCTCGACACTGCCAGTCCCGACGAGTCGCTCACGTACCACGGCCACTGCCACCAGAAGGCCACGAAGAAAGACCACCACGCGGTGGGCGTGCTCCGACGGGCGGGCTACGAGATCGATCCGCTCGACTCGGGCTGCTGTGGGATGGCCGGTTCGTTCGGCTACGAGGCCGAACATCGCTCGATGAGCCGGGCGATCGCCGACGTGCTTTTCGACCAAGTGGAGCGGAGCGACGGCGATCGGGTCGTCGCACCGGGTGCGTCCTGCCGGAGTCAGATCGGCGAGCGCGTCGACGGCGAGCCGCCACATCCGATCGAGAAACTCGCCGAAACGCTTTGAGCCGCCGAAACGCTTTGAGACGCCGAAACGCTTTGAGACGCCGAAACGCTCCGATCGACGTTTTCAGCCGCCGAAACCGCTCAGACGTTCGCGACAGCGCCGACGTAGAGCACCACGACCAGGAAGAGCCAGACCACGTCGACGAAGTGCCAGTACATCGAGACCGTGCTCACGGAGGTGTGACGTTCGGCGGAGTACTGGCCGGCGAACGCCCGGATGAGGACGATCCCGATCAGGATCGCCCCGAGCGTGACGTGGAGACCGTGGAGGCCCGTGAGCCCGAAGAAGGCGCTCGCGAAGATGCCGCTAGTGAGCGTGAACCCCTCGTGGACGATGAACTCGTAGTACTCGAGGATCTGCCCACCGATGAAGACGATGCCGAGGAGCGCGGTGACCGAGAGCAAGCCGAGGAAGCGTTGCCGGTTGCCCTTCCGGAGTGCGACCTCGGCGAAGTGGAACGTGAAACTGCTGATCACGAGGATCGCGGTGTTGGCGAGGACGAGCGAACTCACCAGCGGTGGTAGCTCGCCGGGTGCCCACGTGCCGACCCGGATGAAGAAGTAGTAGATGAATCCGGCCCCGAAGGTGGCGATCTCGGTCCCGAGGAACAGGACCATCGCGAATCGGAGGGTGTCAGCGCTGTGTTCGTCGGTGCCGCGCGCCCAGAAGTCGGCGATGAAGGCGTGATACAGCCAGCCGAACAGGCCACCGAGGAACAGTCCGGTGCTGGCGATGAACACCGCCGGACCGGCCATCGGTGACACGATCTCCACGTCGCCACGCCCCAGCAAGAACAGGGCCGCGCCGACGTACAGCCCGGCCGCGCCCGCCGCGCTCACGAACGGCCACCAGCTCGCCTCGCCGAACCCGCGCGGCCAGTCCTCGTCCGCCGGGAGGTGATGGCCGCCGTGTTCTTCCGCCGTATCGTCCGCTGTTCCCATGCGCTCGGGTTGCGGACCGACCACCAAAAACCCTCCCAACCTCCTCGGTCGCCACGATCGCCGTCGTGGTCGCGTGGCTTTCGATGGATTTCTTACGCTCGCTGCCCAACGTCGGGTATGGATGAGCAGCCCGGAATCAGCGACCAGTACCGGATGTCGAGCCCCTGGCCGCTGATCGTGGTCCTCGGGTTCGTGTGTTCGGAGCTCGGCCTCCTCTTTAACGTCTTCCCGGTCGCCGTCGGCGGCCTCCTGTTGCTCGTCGCGTCGGTCGCGGGGATCGTCCAGGAGTCGGGCTACGCCGAGCGGCCCTGGAACCTGCTCGTGGGGCTCGGGCTCGCGCTCGTGGCGCTCGGCGCGATCCTCGCGTTCACCCAGCTCGATACCCTCTCGGTCGACGCGCTCGCGACCACTCTGCTCGAACCCAGCGCGATCGTCGCCCGTGGTGCGGCGCTCGCGGTCGCGGGAGTGGTCGCCGCACTCGTGGGGGCCGGCGGACGGTACGTCGAGAACGATCCGTACTGAACCGACAACCTATTTATCGGGCTGGCCGAACCCGCGGCCAATGTCAGAGCGTACCTTCGACCGCGAGACGCTCCTCGATCTCACGGTCAACGTCATCCCCCTGGGGATCATCCTGTTTTTCGTGGTGCTGTTTCTCGTCGTCAGGCCGTGGGAGCAGAACCTCTTCCTGACGGCGGTGAGCATGGCGCTGCTGGTGGTTCCCTTCGTCGCGCTCGCGCTCCTCACGTACTTCTCCGGACGGGCGATCGCCGGAGCCGAACAGGCCGACGCCGAAGCGGTGACCACCGATTCCAGCACCGCCGAATCCGGATCGACGGGTGCGACCGCTGACCTCGCCGATGGCGTCACCGCCGAGACGGCCGACGACGAAACGACGACCGATGGGGATGACGACGATCTCGAACCGGCCGTCACCGAAGCCGACTCGGAGTGACGATCGACCGGTCGTGATCCGGCCGTCGAACCGTCTCCATCCCGCCGTCGGTCTCGACCCAATTCGCCCGCGAAGAGGCTCCTGTCGGGCGATTCGTCTTCCCGAACTGCTGGCCGAAATCTAAGGATTCTTTACGCTGTGGATTCGAGATCCGCGTATGGTACAAGCCCAGCTCGCGCTGACGGTCCTGATGGGGCTGCTCCTCGCGGGCGTGGCGGTCTGGCTCACCCGAATCGAGGACTGGCGGTCGTACACGCCGCTGGCTGGCGGCGGTGGTGCCGTTTCCGGCGAAACCGGCTACGCCCACGAGGAGAAGCCCGGCGGGATCATCCGGTGGTTGACGACTGTCGATCACAAGGACATCGGGGTCCTGTACGGAACGTACGCAACCATTGCCTTTGCCGTCGGTGGGATCATGGTCATGCTGATGCGTGCCGAACTCCTCGCGCCGGCCACCGACGTCATCGGCGCTGAGTTCTACAACTCGTTGCTCACGAGCCACGGCATCACGATGCTGTTCCTGTTCGGCACGCCCGCGATCGCGGCCTTCGGGAACTACTTCATCCCGCTGCTGATCGGCGCTGACGACATGGCGTTCCCACGGATCAACGCCATCGCGTTCTGGCTCCTTCCACCAGGGGCGATCCTGATCTGGGCGGGGTTCTTTACTGCGCCGATCGCAAGCCTCGACATCGTCCCGGCACAGACCGCGTGGACGATGTACACCCCGCTGTCGGCGGGCGTCGGGTCCGGAACGCAGGCGAACGTCGGCGTCGACTTCATGCTGCTCGGCCTCCATCTTACCGGGGTTTCGGCGACGATGGGGTCGATCAACTTCATCGCCACCATCTTCACCGAGCGCGGTCCCGACGTCAACTGGGCGAATCTCGACATCTTCAGCTGGACGATCCTGACCCAGTCCGGGCTGATCCTGTTCGCGTTCCCGCTGCTGGGGAGCGCGCTCATCATGCTGCTGCTCGATCGCAACTTCGCGACGACGTTCTTCGCGGTCGGAGAGGGCGGCGGACCGATCCTCTGGCAGCACCTGTTCTGGTTCTTCGGCCATCCCGAGGTGTATATCCTCGCGCTACCGCCGATGGGGATACTGAGTCTCGTGATCCCGAAGTTCAGCGGACGGAAGCTGTTCGGCTTCAAGTTCGTGGTCTACTCGACGCTGGCGATCGGAGTGCTCTCGTTCGGCGTCTGGGCTCACCACATGTTCGCGACCGGGATCGATCCCCGGATCCGCGCGAGCTTCATGGCGGTCTCGCTCGCGATCGCGATCCCGAGCGCGGTCAAGACGTTCAACTGGATCACCACGATGTGGGGCGGCAACGTCAGACTGACAGCCCCGATGCTGTTCTGTATCGGCGCGGTGTCGAACTTCATCATCGGCGGGGTCACCGGTGTGTTCCTCGCCTCGATCCCCGTGGACCTCGTCCTCCACGACACCTACTACGTGGTGGGCCACTTCCATTACATCGTGATGGGGCTGCTCGGGTTCGCCTTCTTCGCCGGAATCTACTACTGGTTCCCGCTGTTCACCGGGAAGATGTACCAGAAGCGGCTGGCGAAAGCCCACTTCTGGCTCACCGCCATCGGGACCAACCTGACGTTCTTCGCCATGCTGTTCCTCGGCTATCTCGGGATGCCCCGGCGGTACGCGACGTACGACTTCGGCCTCGGGCCGGTGAACATCATCACCGTCTTCCACCAGCTCGCAACGCTCGGCGCACTGCTCATCTTCGTTGGCCAGGTCATCTGGATCTGGAACATCGTCCAGTCGTGGTACGAGGCTCCGACGATGGAGGACGCCGATCCGTGGAACCTGAAGGAGAGCGGCCAGTTCACCCACGAGTGGCAGTGGCACGAACGCCGCACCGAGACCGCGATCGCCGACGGCGGTGAGGATACCGACGAGGAGACGGCGATGACTGACGGCGGTGAGCCGAGCGAAACGAGGCGAACCTCGTCGGACGAGTGAAACGAGTCTCCCGGAAGTGAGCGGTCGCAACGCGACCGCAAACCACGTCGGATCGCTCCGACGATGGTGAACGCGCCGCTGTCGTACGACTCTCGTCGAAGGAGTGAAATAGAACTCCCGAACAGCAGAAGACGAGTAGAACAGGCGGTTGTGCTGTGCGGTCGGAGATTCGATCGCAGGTTGTCGGCGACCGTATCAGCTGACGACCAGCACGACGGTCATCACCGCCATCGACATCGAGATGGCGACCAGAATCAACAGGAGGAGTTCTTTTTCGGCCATACGGCATGTGAGGCGCGCGAGGACAAAAGGCTGATTGTCCGGCGGGCGCGACGTAGCGGTATGTCGGAGAATCCGACGGCGACGACGCCATCCACCGGCCGACGCGGTCGATCGGTGGTCATGGTCGTGTACGTCGTTGTCATCGCCATCGCTGGGCTCACGGGCTTTTTGCTCGGAACCTATGGCCCCGAGGAGCTCCGCCCGGTCGATCTCTTCTTCCTGATCGAACTCCAGCCCACGCCGCTCGGGCTCGCGATCTACGGGATGGGGACGATGGGGGTCGGGCTGGGAATCGTTTTGATCCTCGTGAGCTACGCCTCGCAGCGCTACGACGCATAACGGGCGGATTCACGAGCAAGCCGGACGACGGACCAATCAGGACCGTTCAGCCGGCTGTCGTCGGCCTCGGATTCGTCTCGTTTCGATTCGACGCCGTCGCGTCGGTCGCCGCGAGCGCGTTTCCGTACCAGGTGGGGCGCTCGACATCGGTCGCGCCGATCGCGGTGTAGCGCGCCGAGACGACGATCGTCGTCGCCCCGTCGGCCCCATCACCACTGAGTCGCTGGGTGAGCGTGTAGTTCCGCACGAGCCCCTGTTCGGTGACGCCAGCACGGACGCTGACGGATCGATCCAGAACGGTCGCCGTGTTCGACGTCTCTCGGCGAGCTACCGCCGGCACGAGGCGATAGACCGTCGTACCGTTGCGGTCCGTCCGGTTGGCGACGCGGGTTTCGGCGGCGACGAACATCGTTTCGATCCGTCCGCTGCCCGCTCCCAGGACCGACGACCGCTGGGCGACGACCGCCTGTGGCGACAACCGGCGATACGTCGTCGTGTCGTTCGCCCTGGTCGTTGCTACGAGAACACGCTCGCTGTCGTCGTAGTACTCCACCTGCTGCAACGTCGTCGATTCGTTCCAGCGCCTCGTGACCCGAAAGCGGCCATCGGCGACACGAGTAGTGCTCTCGATCCGACGGATCGACGTGCCGTTCTCGGCTCGGTACACCACCGTCTGCCGTACCGTGAACGACGTGTTCTCGAACGCGGCGGTGTGTGCCGCTGCGAGCGCACTGGCGTTCACGACTCCTTTGCCGGTGAGACCCGGTGCGAGCCGTGGCACGGGCGTCGGGGTCGGTTCGTCGGTCGGGACGGCTACCGGCGTGAGCGTCGGCGTCCGTTCGTCGCTCTCTGTCCCGAAGACACCGTTGCAGCCGGCGAGAACGACACAGACGACGAGGACGAACGGAAGGATGCGGCGCATGTGGGTGCCCCTCACGATACCCGTACTGCGATTCTGGATTCGATCCCGTCACAACAGCTAAGTCGCCGCTCTCCGGAGTGGTCGGACATGTACGAGATCCTGTTGTGTGTTGACGCGGACGGAACGAGCCTCGATCGACAGCTCGACGCCGTTACTCGTCTGCCGAACGCGGCCGACGGCGTTCACGTCACGGTCTGTCACGTCTTCGGCGAGAACCCGTCGGGGGCGTCCGTTACCCAGGTTGGATCGGTCCGGCGCGCGCTCGATCGCCTCGACGACGCCGGGATCGAGAACTCCGTCGCGGAGGAGAGTGGTGACCCGACCGACGCCATCCTTCGACTGGCGACCGAGCGGGACGCCGACGCGATCTACATCGGTGGACGAAAGCGCAACCCGTCGGGAAAGGCGCTGTTCGGCAGCGTGACTCAGTCGGTGATCCTCAACGCGGAGCGCCCGGTGCTCGTCGCCGGGTTGAACGACTGAGCGCCACGTCGCTTCGACGGCGCTCTCAAAATCGGGGTCGTTCGCCGCGCGAACCGTGCTCGCGGTGTCACGCGCCGTCGCCATCTTCGTAGACCTCGGTACACGCCGCGGCGACACGGTCAGGCGTCGCCCGACCGGTGAACCCTTCCCGAAGTTCCCCGTCCGTGAACAGCGCCAGCGCCGGGGCGGCGTCGATGCCGATTGCACGCCGAAACTCGGGGCAGTCCTCACCGTCGAGACCCCCGACGGCCACCTCATCGGGGATCGCGGCGAGGATCTCGTCGAGGTCGTCCTTCATCGCCTCGCAGGGGTCACAGTGGTGTTTCCAGACCGTGACGATCGCGCGGTCGTGCGACGAGACGAACCTCTCGTAGCTCCCGTCGTCGAGTTCGACCACCGCATCCGGAACCGGTGTCCCGGGACGCAGTTCGCTCACCACACGCGCCATCCTGGCGAGGGTCGCCGTCGACGGCGACCGATCGAGGTGGGCGTCGATCGCGAGGTACGCGACGAACTCTTCGCGGGTGACGCCGAGTTCGTCGACCTGCTCGGCCGCAGCCCCCGCCGAGTCGAGACCGAACACCTCGGCGACCGACTCGTGGAACCGTTCGGCCGACGCGTCGGCGTAGGTGTCGTGATACACCGCACGGGTGTCCTCGAATTCGGCGGTCGTGGCGACCGTCGAGGTTTCCGGGTCGACCGCGACCACGCCGCCGTCGATGAGCGCGTCGAGGAGCGCTTCGGCGTCGGGGTCGGCTCTATCGTTGTCGTCACTGCCGGTATCCACGGTGGCTCCTGTGCGTTCGGTGTCGGTATCGTCGGCCGTCATACGCCGAGATACCGTTCACGGGTTTCGTCGTCGTCACGAAGCTCCTCGGCGGTGCCGTCGAACACGATCGCACCCTGGTCGATCACGTAACACCGATCCGCGATCTTGATCGCCGCCGCGGCGTTCTGCTCGACCAGCAGGAGGGTCGTGCCTGCGTCGCGGATCCGCTCGATCGCGTTCTCGACCGCCTGGATGATCTGCGGTGCGAGCCCCTCGTAGGGTTCGTCGAGCATCAACAGCTCGGTGTTCTGTTTCAGCGCGCGACCGATCGCGAGCATCTGTTGTTCGCCACCGGAGAGCGTGCCGGCCTTCTGGGATTCGCGCTCTTCGAGTCGGGGGAAGAACTCGAACACATCCTCGGTCGACATCCCGCTCCGCTGGACCTGTACCGAGCGTCCGAACGTGTTTGAACGGTTGCGCGCGACGTCCGCAAGGTGGAGGTTCTCGCCGACGGTGAGGTCCGCGAAGATCCGTCGCTCCTCGGGCACGAGCGATATCCCGGCCATCGCGACGTCCTCGACGGCTCTCCCGGTGATGTCCTCGCCGTCGTAGGTGATCGTACCGTCGCGGACGTCGGGCGGCTTCGAACTCGCGATCGAGCGCAGCGTCGTCGTCTTCCCCGCGCCGTTGCGACCGAGCAGCGCACAGATCTCGCCGTCCTCGACCGTCATCGAGAGGTCGCGCAGGATGTGGCTCTCGCCGTAGTACGCGTCGACCTCGTCGAGCGTAAGCAGGCTCACAGCTCGACACCACCGAGGTAGGCTTCCTGAACGTCCGGATCGCCCTGGATCTCCTCGGGGGTCCCCTCCGCGATGACTCGGCCCCGATTGAGGACGATGATGCGATCGGAGACCTCGAAAACGATCTCCATGTCGTGTTCGACCAACACCAGTGTGAGTCCGAGCTCCTCCTTCACGTCCTCGATGAGCGAGACGGTCGCGTTGGTCTCCTCGGGGCTCATTCCGGCGGTGGGCTCGTCCATCAGGAGGAGATCCGGCTCGCTTGCGAGCGCGATCCCGATCTCCAGCCGGCGCTTGTCGCCGTAGGGGAGATCGGCCGCCGGCACTTCGCGCTGGCCCCAGAGATCGACGGCTTCGAGGGTTCGCTTGGTCGCGTCGTCGACCGCCGAATACCGGTTGCGATGACGGAGGAAGTTGAGCCGGAACGAGCCGTGTTCGGCCCCGAGTGCAGCTATTTCGGCGTTCTCCTCGACCGTGAGTTCCGGGAAGATCGAGGCGGTCTGGAACGATTTGCTGATCCCCTGCTGGACGACCTCGTAGGGGGCACGGTCGGTGATCGACTCGCCCTGGAACACGATGTCGCCCTCGGTTGGATCGAGCATCCGCGTGATGAGGTTGATGAGCGTGGTCTTCCCCGCGCCGTTCGGCCCGATCACGCTCACGCGCTCGCCCTCTTCGATCGCGATATCGACGTCGTCGGTCGCGGTGAGCCCGTTGAACCGCTTCACGAGCCCACGGGTTTCGAGCAGCGCCATCAGCGCTCCTCCAGCCGTGCCGCGATCCACGATCGACCGTCCTCCACGACGCCCCAGACGCCCTGGGGGAACAGGACGACGACCGTGACGAAGACCAGTCCGAGCACGAGATGCCAGTAGGGGCCGATCCAGTCGAAGGGGTAGCCACCGCTCACGATGTACTCGACCCAGAGGTAGATCCCGGCTCCGATCAGCGGGCCGATCAACGTCCCGACGCCGCCGAGAACGGTCATGATGACCACTTCGCCGCTCGTGGTCCAGTACAGCGAGGACAGCGGGACGTACTCGCCGTGGACGGTGAACAGCGCTCCCGCGAGCCCCGCAAACGTCCCCGAGAGCACGAACGCCGCCAGTTTGTATCGCCAGACGTTGAAGCCGACGAACGACGCGCGCTGCTCGTTCTCGTGGATGGCACGGAACACGATCCCGTACAGTGAGTTGAGGATCCGCAGGATGACCGCGACGCTCGCCACCAGTGCCGCGGCGATGAACGCGTATCGCCACGTGCCGAGCAGCGTTCCGGCGACCGACGGGAGCTCTGTCCCGAGGTCGAACGAGCCGAGCAGCGGCCCGATCTCCACGCCGGTCAACCCGTTGTCGCCGCCAGTGATGGACGCGAGCGGTGCCGAGGCCATGTAGTAGATCATCTGGGCGAACGCCAGCGTGAGAATCGCGAAGTAGATCCCGCCCCGCCGGAGCGACAACACCCCGAGCACGACCGAGAGGACCACAGCGAACAGCACCGCGATCCCGACGATCACGAGCGGGGACTGGACGACGTTCGCACTGAGCCAGCCGGCCGCGTACGCACCCGCTCCCCAGAGCGCAGCGTGGCCGAAGGAGAGCAGTCCTGTGCGCCCGAGCAGCAGATCGAACCCGATCGCGAAGATCCCCCAGACGAGGATCAACGACGCCAGCTCCTGGTAGCCCTGAAGCAGATCGCTGATCACCGGTGCTCGGGCGAGCAGATACGGAAACAGCGCGACGCCGACGATCGTCAGCGCGATGATCGTCGACTCCCGCCCGCGGACGCGCTCCCACCGGGATCGGACCCCATCGAGGGACGCCGTACCGGTCCCCCCACTCACGGTCTCGCCGCCGTCGGCTTCGGTCTCGGTCGCGTTCGCGTTCTTATCACTCATGCACACCACCTCCACGGACGGCCACGAATCCACGTGGCCCAGTTCCGTCGACACCGTGGAACCGTACAATGGGGGTCGGTACCGTGATCGACGGTCTCATGTCTCTCACACGGAGTGCGCGCTAATAAACGCCGCGGGCGTGGGTCGGTCGATTCACCGTGGATCGGCGTCGTCTCCAGTCTCATGAGATATCCACCTCGCTGCCGAGCAGGCCCTGAGGACGCACGAGGAGGATGATCGCGGCGATCGCGTAGATCCCGACCTGGGACCACGGCGCGAGCCCGTAGTTGATCCCGAGCGCGGGGATCACGAGGCTCCACTGGATCAGGAACGACTGCGTGATCCCGAGGATCAGCCCGCCAAGCACCGCGCCTCTGATGCTGCCGAGCCCGCCGATGACGACCGTGAGGAACGCTGGCACGAGAACGTCGGTCCCGACGGTCGGGTTGACGACGGTCAGCGGGCCACCGACGACGCCGGCGACGCCAGCCAGCGCGGCACCGATACCGAACACCGCGATGTACGGCCGCGTGATCTTGATCCCGAGGAGTTGGACCATCTCCGAATCCTGGGTGCCCGCTCTCACGGTGAGCCCGAAGTCGGTGAACTCGATCAGCGCGTACACGAGCACAACCAACACTGCCGTGATGACGATCACCCAGAGCCGCCACTGGGGGAACCCGCCGACCAGCGGCAGCTGCACCGCCCCTGACGCCCACGCGGGCTGGGCGAAGCTTTGACTGTTGCCGCCGAAAAGCACCCTGAGAGCCTGCTGAACCACGATCGCGAGCCCGAAGGTGAGGAGGATCTGGTCGGTGTCGGGGCGGTCGTAAAACGGTCGTGCGACGAACCGTTCCATCGCCATCCCGAGCACGAAAACGATGATTGGGACGATGATCAACGCGGCCAGAAATCCCATGTCGAGCCCGAGCGTGCCGAATCCGAACTCGGCGAGCTGTCCCTGCGAGAACGTCGTTTCCTGGGAGACCAGAAGGCCGACGTAGAGTCCCACGACGTACAGCGCGCCGTGGGCGAAGTTCACGAACTTGAGCGTGCCGAGGATGATCGACAGCCCGATCGCCAACAGCACGTAGATCGCCCCCGTCTGGAGGCCGTTGAGGAGAATGCGGACCGTTTCGGCAAGGAGGCTCATCGAACGCTCCTGCTCTCGCTTCTCGGTCGTTCGCCACCGACGCCGAACTGCCGACGGTGGCAGGGAGATCGGTGGTACTTGACGGTACTGTTCGAGTCGGTCGCTGTTGGATCGTTCATTCTGTCGTCTTCTCTCGGCCGGTCGCTCGATCGTCGGTACCACATATTGCCCTCGAAACGCGGTGTGATGGGAGAACTACTCGTAGCTGCCGAGCTCGCACTCGGCCGCCGGGCCGGTGTTGCAGTCGTAGCCGACCTGGTCGCTGGGGACGAGGTTGACGAGATCCAGCAGGTCGCCCTCGCTCTGGTCGCCGGTCTGTTTCCCCTGGACGACCGGGACCGCCCGTTGAGCCTGGTGGTCGCATTTCCGCATCACTTCCTGGCCCAGACCGATGTTGTTGTACTCGTAACCCTCGAGCTGTCGGATGACTTCCGGCGGGTAGAACGTCCCAGCGCGTTCGGCGGCGGCCGCGTACTGGAGGATCTGTGCGTACGCGAGCTGTGCGACGCCCGGTGGTGGGTTGCCATACTCCTGCTGGAACGCGTCGGCGAACGTGTTCGATGGCTCGTTGTCGATCCCCGGATCCCACGCGGTCGTCCCGAACACGCCCGGGATCGCCTGTTTCGCGTTACCGGCCACCAGCTGGTTGTACAGCGGGACGACGATTTCCATGTTCTCCGTCAGACCCTGGTTGACGGCCTGCTTGAGCGAGTTCGCACCGTCGAGCCCGTACTCGTCGAGGAACAGCACGTCCGCGTCCGAGCTTTGGGCCTCCGAGAGGTACGAGGAGAAATCGGAGGTTCCCAGCGGCGTCGCCGTGTTGCCGACCTCGGTCCAGCCGGCCTCCTCGAAGAACTGCTTCATCGACGACTGGACGCTCTGGCCCCACGTGTAGTCGGCGTAGAGCTGGTAGAAGTTCAGGTCGTCCCCGTACTCCTCCGTCACCGGTGGCACGAGTGCCTGTGCGGTCGTGTATGCGTTGAACATCTCCCGGAAGGCGTACCGCCGGCAGTCCTTTCCGGTCGTGGCGTTCGAGTGGGTGAGACAACACTGGTACAGCACCTTCTCCTGTTGGGCCAGCGATTCGAGCGCGATCGCCACTGCACTCGACGACCCGCCGGTGAACATGATCACGTTGTCCCGATTGATCATCCGGCTGGCGGCGTTCCGTGCCGTGTCGGGGTCGGTCGCTGTGTCGCCCTCTACGAAGTCGATCTGCTTGCCGAGCACGCCATCACCGCTGAGGTCCTCGAAGTTGCCGACCCAGCCGCCGCCGTTGTTGAGATGGTTGATGGCGAGTTTGTACGCGTTGAGTTCGCTCGCGCCCTCTGCTTGGTAGGACCCGCTCTGGGGGACGGTGAGCCCGAACATCGCGGTATCGCCTTCGATCGGGAAGTTGCCGAGTGACGGGTAATCCCCGCCGCCACCGCCGGAACCGTTACCACCACCGCCGGAACCGTTACCACCACCACCGGACCCGTTGCTTCCACCGCCGCCACCGCCGGAACCGTTACCGCCACCACTGGAGTCGTTTCCGTCGCCACCACCGCCGAGACAGCCTGCCAAACCGGCGATACCGACGGTTCCCGATGCACCGGCCAGTTTGAGCACGTCACGGCGGGTCTGTCCTGTGTCCTCGCGTCGCATACCAGTTGCATGGAAGAAGAACATAATAATCTTTGCATCAGAACAATATCTGTGGTTGATCAATAAAGCAGGCGATTGATGCCACTCCTGGAACTGAATCGATACCGTTCGACACGTTGGACCGTCGAGACGGCTCGGTGAGGACGAGTGGACGGCTGTTTAGTCGGCCTGGACCTGGTCGCGGATCTCCTCGGGGACGCTCGGATCCCGAAGTGTGGTGGTGTTCCCCAGATCGTCACCGTTCGAGATGTTCTCGAGCAGTCGGCGCATGATCTTGCCCGACCGGGTTTTCGGGAGGTCGTCGACGAAGATGACCTCGTTCGGTCGCGCGAACTTCCCGATCTCCTGCTCGATCGCGCCCACGATCCGGTCGCGGACCGCCTCGCTCTCTTCGACACCCTCCCTGACGGTGACGTAGACGTCGGGGACTTCGCCCTTCTGGGCGTCCTCGCGCGCGGCGACCGCGGCCTCGGCGACGTCCTCGACCTCCGCGACGGCACTTTCGAGCTCCATCGTTCCCAGCCGGTGGCCGGCGACGTTCATCACGTCGTCGAGCCGCCCGAGAACACGATAGTAGCCGTCCTCGGCCTGGACCGCGCCGTCGCCCGCCTCGTACACCCAGTCGCTCGAATCGTCGGAATCCGTGTCCGAGAACCGCTCCCAGTACTCCGAGATGAACCGCTCGTCGTTGCCGTAGACGGTCTGGAGCATCCCGGGCCACGGGCGCTCGATGACGAGGTTGCCCGCCTCGTCGCTTTCGGTCGGGATCGCCTCGCCGTTGTCGTCGTAGATCGCGGGCTGGATCCCCGGTGCGGGGTGGCCCGCGCTGCCTGGCTTCATGTCTTGGATCGCGGGCAGGTTGGTGATGAGGTGGCCGCCAGTCTCGGTCTGCCACCACGTGTCGACGATGACCGCGCTCTCGTCGCCGATGTGCTTGTAGTACCAGAGCCACGCCTCGGGCTGGATCGGCTCGCCCACGGTGGTCATGTGTCGGAAGTCGAAGTCGTGGCCCTCGACGTGCTCCTCGCCCCATTTCATGAACTGACGCACGGCAGTCGGCGAGGTGTGGAAGATATCGACGTCGTAGGACTCGGCGATCTCCCAGATCCGGCTCTTGGTGGGATGATCGGGTGCGCCCTCGTACATCACCGTCGTCGTGCCCAGCGAGAGTGGGCCGTAGACGATGTAGGAGTGGCCGGTGATCCAGCCGATGTCGGCGGGACACCAGTAGGTGTCCTCGGGTTTGATGTCCTCGACGTACTTCGAGGTCCCCGTCACGTACGCGAGATACCCGCCGGTGCGGTGCTGACAGCCCTTCGGCTGGCCGGTCGTGCCGGAGGTGTACATCAAAAAGAGGGGGTCCTCGGCGTCGCGACTGACCGGCTCGACCGTCTCGCCGCGGTGGTCGTCCAGCAGCGCCGACATCATCGTGTAGTCGTCGCTGACGTCGACCTCCGGCTCGTCGTGGCGGGTCCACGCGAGGACCTCGGGATCACGGTCGGTCTCCGTCATGGCCTGGTCGGCCTTCTCGATGTGATCGAGGAACTCGCCGCGGCGGTAGTAGCCGTCGATCGTCACGATGTGATCCGACTCGGCGCTGCCGACGCGCTCGGCGAGCGCGTTCGCCGAAAAGCCCGCGAAGACCACGCTGTGGGGCGCACCGATCCGGGCACACGCGAGCATCGTGATCGGGAGCGCGGGCACCATCGGGAGGTGGATCGTGACGATATCGTCCTCTTCGACCCCGACCGATCGGAGTGCGGCCGCGGTCTCGTTGACCTGTTCGT
Source organism: Halococcus salifodinae DSM 8989 (assembly GCF_000336935.1). Lineage (NCBI taxonomy): Archaea > Methanobacteriati > Methanobacteriota > Halobacteria > Halobacteriales > Halococcaceae > Halococcus > Halococcus salifodinae. Next base: position 29,510 of record NZ_AOME01000078.1, read on the forward strand.
GGAGATCGTCGTAGGTGATGTCGCGGGTCTCGCCGTCCTCACCCTCCCAGAGGATGGCGGTCTCGTCGCCACGCTCTGCGAGGTGGCGGTCGACGCAGTTGTGGCTCGCGTTCAACTCCCCGCCGACGAACCACTCGTAGAACGGTGGGTTGGAGTCGTCGAGCACCGTGTCCCACTCGGACTCCCAGTCGAGCATCTCGGCGTACTCCTCGAAGCCTGCGGGGAACTCGTCGAAGCGGTCGTAGATCGCGGGGTCGGCGGCGTTCGCCTGGTCGACGAACGATTCGGGCGGCTCGAAGTAGTCCTGTTCGGCGAGCCGCGACTCGATCGTGATATCCTCGTCTGACATGATTGTCCTCCAGTCGTGTGGTTCGGTGGTACGCCACATATCGTTAACGATACCCGCATTGTTTCGCGACACAAGAACTCGAATCGAAAATCCGGGCGTGTCGCCGTCGGTCGATCGGGCGTGTTCGGACGTCGACGCTTCCGTGATCAGGCGACGCCGACGGTCTCGCTGTACGAACCGTGGCGCGCCTCGAACACCCGCATGATCTCGCCCATCGACGTCCCGACCTTGACCGCGTCGACGATCGCCGGCATCGTGTTCTCGCCCGTCTCGATGGCGTCTTCGAGGTCCGCCAGCGCGTCCTCGACCTTCCCGTCGTCGCGTTCTGCTTTCACGTCGGCGAGGCGGGACTGCTGTCGTTCCTGGACCCCCTCGTCGACTTCGAGGATCTCCGGGCGGGTGTCCTCGTCCATCGTGTACTCGTTGACGCCGACGACGGTCTCCTCGCCTTCCTCGACGCGCTCTTGATACTCGAACGAGGCGTCCTGAATCTCGCGGTGGAAGTAGCCCTGTTCGATTCCCGTCAGGACGCCGTCTCGAACGGAGCCGTCGCCCATCTCGCGGATCTCCTCGATGTATTCCATCGCTTTCGCCTCGGTCTCGTCGGTCAGCGACTCGACCGCGAAACTCCCCCCGAGCGGGTCAACGATGTCGGCCGCACCGGATTCCTCGGCGATGATCTGCTGAGTCCGGAGCGCCACACGAACGGCGTCTTCGGATGGCAGCGCAAGCGCCTCGTCGTAGCTGTTGGTGTGGAGGCTCTGTGTTCCACCGAGCACGCCCGCGAGCGCCTGAACCGTCACGCGGGCGATGTTGTTGAGCGGCTGCTGGGCAGTGAGAGACTGACCCGCGGTCTGGGTGTGGAACTTCAACTGCTTCGATTTCGGGTCCTCGGCGTCGTACCACTCGTCCATCACGTTCGCGTAGATCCGGCGGGCGGCCCGGAACTTCGCGACCTCCTCGAACAGCGAGTTGTGCGAGTTGAAGAAAAAGGACAGTTGCGGGGCGAACTCGTCGATCTCGAGTCCGCGCTCCATCGCGTCCTCGACGTACGCGAACCCGTCGGCGAGGGTGAAGGCGAGCTCCTGAATCGCGGTCGAGCCCGCTTCCCGGATGTGATATCCCGAGATCGAGATCGGCTTGATCTTCGGGGTCTCTTCGACCGCGAACTCGACAGTATCAGTAACGAGTTCGAGTGAAGACTCGGGGGGCGTGACCCACTCTTTCTGGGCGATGAACTCCTTCAGCATGTCGTTCTGCATGGTCCCACGAAGTTTCTCGCGGGGCACGCCACGCTTGTCGGCGAGCGCGACGTACATCGCGAAGATCACGGGTGCGCTCGGGTTGATGGTGAAGGAGGTCGAGACCTCTTCGAGATCGATCCCGTCGAAGAGGATCTCCATGTCCCGAAGCGTGTCGACAGCGACGCCCTCTCTCCCCACTTCGCCGTCGGCCATCGGATCGTCCGAATCGATCCCCATCAGCGTCGGCATGTCGAACGCGGTCGATAGGCCGGTTTGCCCTTCGTCGACGAGGAAACGGAACCGCTCGTTGGTCTCTTCTGCGGTGCCGAACCCGGCGAACTGGCGCATCGTCCACGTCCGACCGCGGTACATCGTGGGGTAGACACCCCGGGTGTAGGGCTCCTCGCCGGGGTACCCGAGATCCTCCTCGTAGTCGATGTCCGCGACGTCGTCGGGGGTGTAGAGTCGGTCGACTTCGAGGTTCGAGACGGTGGCGAAGCGCTCCTGGCGCTCGCCGTGGCGATCGAGAACGGGGTCGAGCGTCTCCTCGCTCCACCGTTCTTTCTCCTCCCGAATTGCGGCGAGATCTTCATCGTCGTACATACTGGACGTTGTTACCGGGCCGGTAAAGAAGATTCGGGCATCGGTGTCGATCGAGCACGGATCGATACCGACGGACGGCCGAACGTCGACCACGACCCACTCCACAGCGGATCCGAGCGACGCCTCTCGGCCCTCGGCAACGAAACGCGGGTCGCCATCCACCGTGAGATCGCGGATGCCGAGGACGCGCTTTCCTTTTCGGACCTGCGCGAGCGAGTCGGGACCCGCGACTCGGGGAAGTCCGTGGGTTGGACGGGTGTTGGAACTGCGGAGAGGAGGGGTTTCTGGAACGCTACGCCGCTTCGCTCGTCACTCGGGAGTCATATTCGGATCCGATGACACACTCATTGCGCTATCGATGCAAATCCGTCGTCGAGATCCGCAACGAGGTCGTCGATATGCTCGATACCTACGGACATTCTGATGAGTGTATCGGTGATTCCGAGCGCCGATCGGGTTTCGGCTCCCAGCGGTTCGTGCGTCATCGCTGCGGGCAGTTGGATCAGCGACTCGACACCACCAACCGAAACTGCCAGTGAGAACTCCGAAAGCGATTCGAGAAATTCGATCGCATCGGACTGATCTCCCTGGATATCGAACGAAAGAATACCCCCGTAGCCGGACTGCTGGCGCTCGGACAGATCGTGTTGGGGGTGGGACTCCAATCCAGGATAGTGGACGGTATCCACCGCATCGTGGTCTTCCAAGTACTCTGCGATCACCAGTGCGTTAGCTTCGTGATCACGCATCCGGGCAGAGAGCGTTTTCGTCCCCCGGAGAAGGAGATATGCGTCGAATGGCGGCATCTGATTCCCCAATGCGATCTGTTGGAGGAATTTCATCTCTTCGGCTACCGTATCGTGATCGGTGACGACAGCACCGCCGATGGAGTCGGAGTGGCCGTTGAGGTACTTCGTCGTGGAGTGAGCGACCACGTCAGCACCGAGCGAAAGTGGTTGCTGGAAGTACGGAGAGAGAAACGTGTTGTCGACACCGAGCAGCGCATCGTTTTCGTGGGCAACGTTCGCTATCGTAGACAGATCACATATCCGCATGGATGGGTTCGTTGGGGACTCCATCCAGACCAGCTTCGTTTCGGGCTGGATGGCTGCCTCGACGTTCCCAGGGTCGGTTGCATCAACACTGGTCACTCGAACGTTCAACTGCTTTTCGAAGAAATCGGTCAGCATCCGTGTTGTACCTGCATAGAGGTCATCGAACGCGACGACGTGATCACCTGGCTCGACGGTGGCGAGAAACGTGGTCGCGATGGCAGCAGAACCCGACGCGAAACAGAAGCCGTGATCTGCCCGTTCGAGGCTAGCAATTCGCTTCTCAGCAGCGTGCCGTGTTGGGTTCGAGAGCCGACCGTAGAGGTATTCGCCGCGATCCGGGTCGACGTCTTCCAACGAGAGGTCGGAGTCGATACCGGGGAGGGTGTACGTAGAGGCCAGATGAATCGGGACCGTCACGTCTCCGGCACTCGTCTCTGCGGGATCTTCGCCGGTCGAGACACTCCGTGTCTCGAAACGAGGCTCAGTCTCTCTCTCCATGCCACTGCCACGGACAGCCACGCGATAAACGTGTGCAATTTCGGGTAATAAAAACCAATATTCGTATTACTTTCGATCATCACGCAACGATACTACCTCTGGATTCGTGGGTTGTGTGCTGCTTTCAGAACTTCTTCGCGATTCGGGGTGGAACCCGATCGCTCCCGGTAGTTGTCGAACCGCTCGTATTCGAAGTGTGTCCCGGATCGCCGATGCTGATAACGGTAGCAACACAAAAGCGACGACTGGTGGCGTGCAAACGGGGGACAGGCTGTCGAGAGGGTAGCGAAAGTCCATGAAATCGTGCCGATCCCGGTCGCGAACAGTTCGCCGAGCTCGGCGACGCGATCCGGGCGGAGACGGCGGCGTCGAGCGCTCAGTAGTGACCCATGACGCCCTTTCGCCGCGCGCGGCGCTGCGCCCGGTGGAAGGCGAGATAGCCGACGCCGAGATAGCCGACCGCGGTGGCGACGAGGATCGCGAGCTCGGTGACAGGAAGCTCCCAGAGCCGGACGCCATCGGTCATCGCGCGCCCGAGGAGGTGGCTGCCCTGGGCGAGCGGGAGCCATTTGAGGAGCGGGTACTGGGTGACCGGCGCGGCGATCAGGCCGATCAGCACGAACTGGACGATGTTGAAGGCGTTCTCGACCCGCTTGTAGAGCAGGGCGAGCGCCCCCATGGCGAACCCGACGCCGACCGCGGGTGCGACCGCGAGCCCGCCGAGGATCAACACCGTCACCGGTTCGATGACGAGGGACTGACCGGTCGTGGCGAGCATCAACGCGAGGATAAGCACTCCCCAGAGGAACGCCTCCAGTACGTTTACCGCGGTCTTGATCGCCATCACCCGCCCGAAGCCAAAGGGCGACATGAACAGCTGTTCGAGGGTGCCCCACTGTGACTCGCGAGTCACGTTCCACGCGAGCCCGGAATAGGCCGTGATCGAGACCGACCAGAGCATGTAGCCCACGATGATCCCCTCGATCGAGTTCGCGAGCGCCGCGCCCGCGATCGCGCGCCCGCCGAAGAAGATGATGAGGAAGACCAGATACATCACCCCGAACTGTGAGAGCGTGTTGACCGGGTAGCGCACGAGGAGGAGCGCGCGCTTTTTCGCGATCGCCCTGACGAGGGTCGCAAGGCTGGCGTCGGTGGTTGCGCCCGTTCCTGGGCTCGCGGTGTCCGTACTCATCCGTCCTCACTCCCAGTGAGTTCGAGGAACACGTCTTCGAGGTCGGGCTCAATCGAGTCGACCGACGCCGGCACGGTGTCTGCCTCTCGAAGCGCGTCCATCACGTCGTAGAGCGCGCGCCCGTCGGGCAGCGACACTGCAAAGCGTGCCTGATCGCCGACCGACTCGAACCCGTCGGCGTCGAACTCGGCTTCGAGCCGGTCGCGCACCCCGTCCGGGAGGTCGTCGACGGTGATGTGGTAGGCCTGGCTCCGGAAGAGATCGATGAGGCCGTCGACGGTGTCGTCGGTCACGACGCGGCCGTCGTTCATGATGATCACCCGGTCGCAGACTGCCTGCACCACGTCCATGTCGTGGCTCGACAGCACGACCGTCATCGATTCTTGGTCGGCGAGCCGGCGGAGCTCTCGCTGGAGTTCGAGCGAACTCTCGACATCGAGGCCGAGGGTGGGTTCGTCGAGGAAAGCCACCGAGGCGTCGCGTGCGAGGGTGCAGGCGAGCGACACCTTCTGTTTCATCCCGCGTGAGAGGTCGTTCACGGGCTTGTCGGCCTTCTCCGCGAGCGCGAGCTGGTTGAGCAGCCGATCGTGGCGGTCGGCCACCGCGGCGGGCCGCCGGCCGCTGAGCGCGGCGAAGAACTCCAAGTTCTCTCTAACGGTGAGCTTCCAGTAGACGTTCCGCGCACCTTCCAGCATCGCGCCGACTTGCCGGTAGGCCGCCCGTGGATCGTCGTGGACATCGACGCCGTCGATCGTCACCGTTCCGGCGGTGGGGACGACGAGCCCGAGCATCGCCTTGATCGTCGTGGTCTTTCCGGCCCCGTTCGGCCCCAGCAGTCCGACCACAGTGCCCGGTTCGATGTCGAACGAGACGTCCTCGACGGCGCGAACAGCGTCGTCACCGTCTCCGTAGGTCTTTTCGAGTCCCTCAACTGAAACCACGGAACGACTCCGTTCGTCGGATTGCTCGGTCGCTCGATCGCTCGCCTGTTCGTGTTCGAGCGGTGCGTTCGTGCTCATTCGATCACATTCCCATGGCCGCTATCATTAAACGTTTCCAGAGTTATATTTCTGTTTGATGGAACACATGTGTCGGGGGAGGAGTTCTCGGGACTATCTCGAATGCGACTTCATCGGCGGACACGGCGGGACCGTCGTTTCCGAGGATCCCCCTCCCGGGTCAGGGTCGCCGTTACAGTCGACACTGACACGCTCCAGTTGACGCTCGACGGGATGCTGAGCGTCGTCGATTTCGATCACGCAGCCGGGAACGCGTAGCGTCACGGGCGTCTCTACCTGCTCTAAGAACGATCGACGGTGGCGGCTCGCGCGGCCGCGTCGCTCACTCGGCTTCGTTCAGTCTGGTGATCGTCTGCACCAGGGGATGGTGGGCGTAGTCGACGACGCAGATGTCTTCGATCGATTCGAGCCCCTCCTTGCGCGCGGTTTCGGCCATTCCGAGCTCGACGCTCTCCCCGAGTACGATCACGTAGGCGTCGGACTCCTCGATCCCCTGGCGGTCGGCAGCCTTCACGCGGTGGTGGCCGTCGGCGAGCAGGAGATTCCCCCCGTTGTCGATGACGACGAGAGGTTCGGCGAGACCGTGTTCGAGTTCGTATCGCCGGCCTTCGAGTTCGTCGGCGTACACCTTCGACTGGGTTGGTGTGAGGTCGTCGAGCGCGACCCGACGGCGCTCTTCTCGCGTCCCGATCTCGTGGATGTTTTCGAGGGTGCGCGAGAGCTTGCCGACCTTCTCGGGGGTGGCGCGCTCGATCTGGCTCCGGATCACGTCGGCGTTCGAGATGATCCCGACGAGATTGCCGGCGTCGTCCACGACGGGGAGTTTCTGGATGCCCGAGCGGAGGATGACCCGTGCGGCGTCGTCGAGATCCATCTCGGGGTGGGCGACGACTAGATCCTCGGACATCACCGTGAAAACGGCGGCGTTGTCCGCGGCGAGCAGGAGGTCGCGGGCGGTGACGAACCCCTCGCACCGCCGGCCGTCACACACCGGAAAACCGCTGTGTTCCTCGTCGCTCTCGGCGACGCGGCGGGCGACCGACGCGACCGTGTCGTCGGGCGAGACCGTCACGACGTCGCGAGTCATGTAGTCGCTGACCCGCGGTGTGCCGGTGTCGGTGGCCATTGGGTGTGTGATCGTCGTCGCCGGACAAAAACCTCTCGTTCAGGTGGCTCAACCGTCGTCGGTCGTTTCGCGACGTTCGTCATCGTCGCCGGACGCCTCCTCGGGGTCGCTATGGTTCCTACTCGTTCCGTCGCCCGCATTCGTTTCGACCGCCTCGCCCGTCTCGTCCGCCCCAGCCAGCTCGGTCGCTCCCGCGGTCACGTCGGGCGTCGTCGTTGTCGGCTCCACGTCCGGCCGCGATTCGATCGCTCCGAAGAACCGATCGTTGATGACGTCGTGGACGATCCCTGAGAGCGCGGTCTCGTCGGCGTCGCCGAGCAGTCCGAGCGGGAGCTGTGCGCCCGCCATGTCGGCGTGGCCGCCGGCACTCCCGATCCGATCGAACGCGTCCCGGAGCGTCTCGCCGATGTCGAGACCGCCACCCCGCGTCCGGCCGGAGCAGTAGATCGTGCCGTCGATGATCCCGTAGACGAGCGTCGTTCGGATGTCTTCGATGTCGAGGAGCTGGTCGGCGGCCTGGGCGAGCGCGTCGCGCTCGTGGAGGTCGTCGATGTAGCTCACCAGCACCGAACCCGAGACCTCGCGGTTCGAGATCGCGCGCGCGATCGTTTCGAGCGTCTCGGCGCTCATGCTCGGCGTCTCGACCTGCTCCAAGATGTCTTCGTCTGCGTACGGGAGCAAGAACGCAGCGGCGTCGAAGTCCACGGTCGACACCTCGCGCTGGAAGTCCTTGGTGTCGACCCGAATGCCGTAGAGCAGCGCTGTCGCCACCGTGCTGTCGATCTCGATCCCGAGTCGGCCGAGATAGTCCACGAGGAGGGTGCTGGTCGCACCGACGTCGCTCCGGAGGTCGACGAACCGCGCTTCGACCGGCGCGCGCGGCGGATGGTGGTCGATCAGCACGTCGATAGGGGTGTCCTCGGGGAGCTGGTCGTTGACTCCCGGCCGCGAGTGATCGACCAGCGCGATCCCGCCGTACTCGTCGATGTCGTCGGGCGCGAGCTCGCGCATCTCGATGTCGAGCAGGTTGACCATCGCGCGGTTCTGTTGGTGGGTGATCGCGCCGAAATAGCAGACCTCGGCGTCACAGCCGGCCGCTGCGGCGATCCGGCGGAGCGCGAGCGCGCTCGCGATCGCGTCGGGATCGGGGTTGTCGTGGGTCACGATCGCGAGCGGGCCGTCGATCGTGCGGAGCACCCGCCAGAGCCGGCGGGGGCGCATGCTCTCCTCGCCGATACGTTCGAGGAGTTCGGTCGCCGCGGTCGTCGCCGACGTGATCGTGCGGTCGGCGATCGACTCGATCGCGAACCGGCGGTCGTCGGTCGGTTCTTCGCCGGTGTACGCCAGTACGAACGCGTTCGGGTGGGTTTCGCGTGCCGCCGTCGCGGCGGCTTCGTTGGTTGCAGGGTCGTCGCTCGCTACGACGACGACGTCGACCGGTTTGTCGAGGTCGGCGAGCGTCGCGGGATCGGTCGGGTCGGCTCGTCGCGCCGCGACGCGGTCGCTTCGTAGCGTCTCGACGCGGTGCTCGTCGGTGCAGAGCACCGTGACGCCGCCGGGACGATCGCCGAGCGCGTCGACCAGAATGCGCCCGACCGAGCCACATCCCAGCACGAGCCGCGAGACCATGCCCACCGATGGACGCCACGATGGTTAAAACCCTCCGCCAGCATCCGGATCATGCCGCCGGATCGTCGTCGAACGGACGACCCACCACCGTTCCGCTCCCGCCCCGGTTTCAAAGGCTTTGTAACGACTGGCCGCGCAGGACGGACATGACCGAAACCGTTGTCGTGCTCGGTGCTGGCTACGCCGGCGCTGGGGCGATCAAGAGCCTCGAAGACGCCCTCGACGACGAGGCCGACATCATCTGGCTCTCCGATCACGACCACCACCTCGTGCTCCACGAGGCCCACCGGTGCATCCGGGACCCGAGCGTCCGTCAGAACATCACGATCCCGGTCGAGGAGATCAAATCCCCACACACCCGCTTCATCGAGGGCGAGGTCACCGATCTCGACTGCGACGACCGAGAGATCGCGCTTGCCGACGGCTCGACGGTCGACTACGACTACGCGCTGGTCACGCTGGGTTCGCAAACGGCGTACTACGGGATCGACGGTCTCGAAGCGCACTCGTTCACGCTCAAGAGTCTCGACGACGCGCTCGAGATCCACGACGAAGTGAAGGAAGCCGCCCGCGACGCCACTCCCGACGACCCGGCACAGGTCGTCGTCGGCGGTGCGGGCCTCTCGGGCATCCAGACCGCGGGCGAGATCGCGGAGTTCCGTGATCTACACCACGCCCCGATCGAGATCACGCTCGTCGAGGCCTTAGAAGAGATCTTCCCGGGCAACGATCCCGAACTCCAGGGCGCGCTCAGAAAGCGTCTGCTCGAACGCGACATCGAGATCTCGACCGCCGACCCGATCACCGAGGCCGACGAAGACGTGATCCACTTCGAGTCGGACGCAACGCTCGAACACGACGTCTTCGTCTGGGCCGGCGGGGTTACGGGTCAGGACGCGATGGGCGGTACAGAACTCGACAACGAGCACAACCGCGTCAACGCCGCAGCGACCTTCGAGACGAGCGACGATCGGGTGTTCGCGCTGGGCGATTCGGCGATCGTCGATCAGCCCGAGGGTCCGTGTCCACCGACCGCCCAGGCCGCGTGGCAGGCCGCCGAGGTCGCCGGCGAGAACGTCGCGCGCGCGCTCCACGGCCAGCCGCTGACGTCGTGGACTCACGAGGACAAGGGAACGCTGGTATCGGTCGGCGAGAAGGCGGTCGCGCACAACGTGGTCAACGTCCCGATCAACACCTTCGGCGGGCCGGCCGCGAAGTTCCTGAAGAAAGCGGTCGCCGCGCGGTGGATCCGGGACATCGCGGGCTCGTCCCGGGCGGCGCGCGCGTGGCCCGACATGTAGCGGTTCGGGACCGACAACACATCTCTACGCCGTCTGCTCCTTTCTCGGTCGCTGTAAATGGGCCCTGTCGGATTCGAACCAACGACCACTCGGTGTCTCATGTCATCCGAGGGTCGCACTGAGACGGCGGTGCATACCTTCAGATGTCAGTATGAGCCGAGCGCTCTTACCACTGAGCTAAGGGCCCTTGATTGGTTTCTTCCTGTGTCTGGCCCTTTAGCTTACCGAATGTGCTTTCGGCGATCCACGATCGGATAAAAATGGTAAAATCACTCCGCTCGCCACGTTGCGCGCCGAAAGAAGCGCCGTCGTCAGATTCCGGCGGGATCTGACGGGCCGTGAGATTTCGCAGAAATCTCACGCCGTCGTGAAAACTCGATGAGTTTTCACGGGTCGTAAAATCGCGGAGCGATTTTACACCGTCGCGAGACTACGTCTCGCGGGCCGTGAATTTCCGAAGAAAATTCACGCCGCCGCCAGGGCTCGAACGCCGAAAGACGGTCGGCCTCACTTCGTTCGGCCGCTGCGACTTTCGAGCCCGACCCCTGTCGGGTTGCGCTTTCACGGCGCGCTGGTGACTCGCTCCGCTCGTCACGTTGCGCGCCGAAAAGACGCCGCCGCCAGGGCTCGAACCTGGGACAACCTGGGTAACAACCAGGTGCTCTACCAACTGAGCTACGGCGGCTCTACTCCATCCTAACGCGAGTTCGTTCATAGCCGTTTCGCTTTCGACCGACACGTTTTCGCCCGGCGGCGGGGAACCCTCGGTATGACCGACGACGCCCTCGACGCCGTTCTCACGCGGGTCCGCGATCGCGTCACTCCCGACGCCGAGGAACGCACCCGTCTCGACGAGGCCGTCGATCGGCTCACCGACGCCACTGAGCGCGCGGTCGCGGATCGCCCGGTCGAAGCGGACGTCGTCCACGTCGGCTCAACCGCTCGCGGCACGTGGCTGCCCGGCGACCGCGACATCGATCTGTTCGTCCGGTTCCCGCCTGATCTCCCGCGCGAGGAGCTCGAACGCCACGGGCTCGCGGTCGGCCACCGGGTCCTCCCCGACGGCCGCGAGGAATACGCCGAACACCCCTACGTCACGGGCACGTTCGACGGGTTCGCGGTCGATCTCGTCCCCTGCTTTCGGGTCGAGCGCGCGGCCGACGTCCGGTCGGCGGTCGATCGGACGCCCTTCCACACGCAGTATCTCGACGCCCGACTCGACGCAGGACTCGCCGCCGACGTCAGACTCGCCAAACGATTCCTCTCGGCAGTCGGTGTCTACGGCAGCGACCTCCGCACACGGGGGTTTTCGGGCTATCTCGTCGAACTCCTCACGCTCGAACACGGCGGATTCCGCCCGCTGATCGAGGCGGCCGCCGACTGGAACTCCCCTGTGCGGTTCGATCCCGCTGGCCACGGCGACGCCCACAGCGAGAGCTTCGATGATCCGCTCGTGGTGGTCGATCCCACTGACTCGGGACGCAACGTCGCGGCGGTGCTCTCGACTACCAATCTCGCCCGGTTCCAGCACTACGCCCGCGACCTCCTCGCCGACCCGCGCGAATCGGCGTTCGATTTCGACTCGCCGACACCGCTCTCGGCCGCAAAGGTCCGGACCGAACTCGAACGCCGCGGCACGATCCCGGTCGCCGTGCGGTTCGACGCGCCGGATCTCGTCGCCGACCAGCTCTACCCCCAACTCGAACGCTCCCGTCGCGGGGTAGTCGACGCGCTCGACCGTCGCGGGTTCGACTCGCTCCGCTCGGCCGCGTTCGCCGACGAGTCGGCCGTTCTGTTCGTCGAACTCGGGGTTGCCGAACGTCCAGCGATCGAGCGCCACGAGGGTCCCCCGGTGAGCGCGCGCGAGCACGCAACCACCTTCTACCAGAAGTACTCCGATACGGACTGCTACGGTCCGTTCATCGATGACGGACGATACGTGGTCGAGCGCGACCGCACGTTTCCCAGCCCCCGCGCGTTCCTCGAAAGCGACGCACTGTTCGACGTAGCGCTCGGCGCGGACATCGAACGCGCGCTCGCAGCCGATTACACGGTGCTCGTTGGGGACGAGACGGCTCGCTTGGCCGACGAGTTCGGAGTAGAGCTGGCGCGTTACTTCTCGCCGAGACCGTGAGCCGCCTGGACTTCGTCGATGACCGCACGTGCGCGATCGTCGGCCGAGCCCTCGGGTTCGACGGGATCGTACCCGCCGAACACCTCGTTCACCGTCGTGATACTTTCGGAGAGGGTGTCGAGACCGTAGCCGCCTTCGAGAACGAACCCGAAGCCCGCGTCGGACCGGGCCGCGAGATCGCGGAGTCGGGCGGCCAGCACGCCGTAGCCCTCGGTCGAGACGCTCATCCGTGAGATCGGGTCGTGTTCGTGGGCGTCGAAGCCCGCGCTCACGAGGAGGAGATCGGGATCGAAATCGTCGAGCAGCGGAGCGAGCACCTCGTCGACTGCGGCGACGTACGCCGGATCGCCCGCCCCGGAGGGGAAGGCGAGGTTCGCGGTCGTCCCCTCGCCGTCGCCCGTTCCGATCTCGCCGGCCTCGCCAGTGCCCGGGTAGAGCCCGCGCTCGTGGATCGAGGCGTAGAACACGTCGCCCCGATCCTCGAAGATATCTTGGGTTCCGTTGCCGTGGTGGACGTCCCAGTCGATGATTGCGACCCGCTCCGCGCGGCCGTCGTCGATCATCGCCTCGGCCGCGATGGCGGCGTTGTTGAGGAAACAAAAGCCCATCGCGTCGTCGGCGACCGCGTGGTGGCCCGGCGGCCGCCCGAGAGCGAACGGCGTCTCGCGCTCGCTCGCACCGTCGAGGGCGGCCTCGGCGGCCCACACCGCCTGGCCCGCGCTCCGGAGTGCGGCGTCCCACGTCGCCTCGACAGCGACGGTGTCGGGATCCCACTGGCCGCCGCCCGACGCGCAGAACTCGCGGAACTTCTGTACATAATCGGGGTCGTGGGCCGCTCGTGCGGCGGACTCGTCGATCGGATCGGCCTCGACGTACTCGACACCGTGGCGTTTCGCGAGCGCCCGGCGGATGGCGCGGAGCCGATCGGGACTCTCGGGGTGGCGCGAGCCAGGGTCGTGTTCGAGACACTCCGCGGAGTAGCCGAATCTCATTCGTTGTGGTAGTACGGCGCGAGTTCGAAGTACGTCTCGACGTCGGCGACCGTGATCGTGCGCCGGCCGGCGTGGCGCGCGAGCACCGCCGCGGCCGTCGCGACCCGGCCGGCGTAGCGTTCGAGCCGGCCGGCGAGGGCGACACGGGCGTCGCGGGCGACCCGGTAGCGGTCGTCGATGTCGAGGCGAGCGATACGGTCGACCGGCGCGACCGGGAGTTCGAGTTCCCCGGACTCGGCGGCGTCAGTCTCGAAGTCAGCGGCCTGGAGAGTCTTGCGGTCGTCGTCGGTCGCGCGCTGGGCGGCGTCTGCCGCGAGGCGCGCGCCGCGCTCCTGGATGCGTTCGGCGAGCTCCTCGGTGGCCTCACTGCTCACCCGCAGCGAGCCGGCGTGCCGACGAATCACGGCATCGACCGGCGCGAACGGGAGCTCGACGCTCATAGCGCATACGGGGACTGTTCCGGTCTTAAGGGTTTCCGTGGGACGTCAGAACACCTCGTCCGCATCGAGCGTGCCGTCGGCCGTCCGTCCCCGAGCGGTGAGCTCCTCGCCGAGATGCACAGTCGAGGACGTCTCGACACGCATCGTCTCGCTGCCGTTGTCGAGCACCACCGGATCGCTCGCCTGCACGACCGTTCCGGTGAACTCGATCGGGCCGTCCTCCGTGTTGCTTCCGGCCCCGTTTTCGGCTGCCGCGTCCACTTCCGCTTCACGTTCGGTTTCGTGTCCGTCGCCCGTCGTCCCGTCCTCGCTGTCCGCACCATCGCCGGCGAACGCCCCGAGACCCGTCTCGTCGTCTGCGCCGGCCTCGTCGTCCTCGGTAGTCGAGGGCACCCCACCAGTGTCGAACGTCGTCACGCTCGTCTGCCAGCCCGCCGAGGCTTCGAGATCGTCCTGCCAGCCGTCCTGGATCTCGACGTCCGCGAACTGGACCTCGTCACCCGGTCCGAGATCACGGTCGGCCTTCTCGCCCCACAGCGCGACGCGGATGTCGCCGGTCTCGTCCTGGACGCGGATGTTTTTGACCTGGCCCTCCGAACCGTCGTCGCGGTCGAAGGTGCGTTTCGGATCGGTCGACCTGATGACGCCGCCGATGTCGACGGTCGTATCGATTTCGAGTCCCTCGATCGACGTGGTTTCGGGCGTGTACTCGACAGTCGTGTCGACCTCCGTGAGCCCGCCGCGATCGCCGACGTGGAGTTCGAGGTCGCCGTTGCGCTCGCGGACGTAGCCGTCGGTGAGTTCGATCGTCGTGCCGGCGGCGAGTTCCTCGACCCGTTCGGCCTGGTCGTCCCAGAGCGTCACTCGCGTCCGTCCCGTTTCGTCGCCGAGCGTGAGGTTCGCCACTCGTCCCTCCGAGCCGTCGTCGCGGTCGAACGTCCTGACGGTGTCGGTATCGAGGATCAATCCCGTGAGGTCGACGTCGGACTGACCGAGCGAGAGTCCGTCGATGGTGTCGGCGGCGTCGAGATCGACGTCGACTTCGACGTCGGCCGGCTCGACCCGATCCGCGCTGACCTCGATCCCGTTGTACCCTTCTCGCGGTCGGCCCGCAACCCTGAGCACCGCACCGGTTTCGAGCTCTTCGGCCGCGCCCGTTGCCTGTTCGTCCCAGAACGCGACCCTGATTCGCCCGGTTTCGTCGGCGACCTCGACGTTGATGACTTGGCCGTCCTCGTCCTCCTCGTCGCGCTCGAAGGTGCGGAGTTCGCCGACGCTCGTGACTTTCGCGACGAACTTCGCCTCCTCCATCCCCGGTTCGACGTCGGCGACGCCCTCGACTTCGCCGTCGGCGACCTCGTGGGCGATCAACATCGCGGCGGTCTCCTCGTCGGCGAGCCCCCCCATCTCCTCGACTTTCTCCTCGACGGCCTCCCGGAACTCCCCCTCGGGTACGTCGGCGTCGAGGTCCGCGTAGATCTCTGCTATCGCACCCATGTTCTACGCCAGTCCACGAGCGATGCGCGCTTAAACATTGTCGTCACGGCGTCGCACCGCCGTGGCCACCGATTCGCCTGACGGGATCGTCCATCCGCTCGTCGCTTTCGCGGTCGCCGACGAATCGGCCCGTTCGATACGGATCGTCGCGGATCATCGGAACTGCTCACGTCGTCCATGAGAACGTGAGTTACTCGCACAGCCATCTCGAAGACGATATCGACGAATCGATCGGTCCCGTAATCCGCCTTCGTGAGACAGACACAAACACCCTTACTGAGAATAATAAAATACCGACAAATACTGTAATATCATCCAATAACCAAATGATATTTATTTATCGAACTACGATAGGCTAAAGACGATGGAACGAACCCGACGGACGTTCATGAAACTGGCGGGAGTCACCGGTGGTCTGGTGCTGGGTGCCGGTCCCGTTGCGGCACAGGGGAGCGGCGACAACCAGCGGTTCATGATCGACCTCGAAGAGGTGTCTCGGTCGGAGATTCCCGAAAGCGTGGAGATCGTCCACGACCTCTCGGCGATCGACGTGCTGGCTGCCCGCGGCGACCCCGAGTCGGTCGGTGGCGACGCGGCGACCGTCCCCGACCTCGAGATGGTCAAACACGGGTCTGCCGCGGACAAGTCGCTTCAGGGCGATGTCGCGGCGGAGGCCGAGGGGGGGGCCGGTGAAAGAATACGACGACGAGGACGAAGACGAGGAGGGGTCGGGGCTTCCCGAGCGCCGTCGGCTCCAGTGGGACAAGCGAGTACAGGACATCGAAGAAGTTCACGAAGTCACCGAGGGTGAGGGGTCACGGATCGCCATCATCGATTCCAGCGTGTACGCCGACCACCCGGATCTCGACGAAGTCGTCAATCGCGACCTCTCGAAGAACTTCACCAGCGACGGGAAGGGGTTCTTCGCCCCTGGTGGGGGCGACCACGGCACACACGTCGCCGGCATCGCCGCCGCGACGAACGACTTCGACGGCGGACGCGGCGGCGTGCTCGGCGTCGCTCCGGAGACTGACCTCCTCGCGCTTCGGGTGTTCTCGCCGACGGCCGAGAACAGCGGAGCCAACAGCGCTATCATCGCCGCGATCATGGACGCCGCCGACAAAGGCTGTGACGTGGCGAACATGAGCCTCGGTTTCCCAGAGATCTTCACCAACCCGCGCTTTTACGAGGGGTTGCTCCCGATCAAGGAGATGTTCGACCGAGCCGTCGCGTACGCCAACGAGCGGGGAACGGTGGTCGTCAACTCCGCCGGCAACGATGGAGACGATCCCGGTCTCGACGGAACCGACCTCGACCCCAAGCGGGTACTCGGTATCCCGACTGAGGCCGAGGGCATGTTCGTCGTTTCGGCGACGGGACCGATCGGCTTCCTCTGGGACGACGAGCCGCGGACCGGCGAGGGCGATGATGAAGAGGAGGACGACGAGGACGACGGAGAGTACGAGGGGCTCCCGCCGCTCCGGCAGCCGACCACGCAGCCGGCGAAGTACACCTTTTACGGCGGCAGCGTCATCGACGTGAGCGCCGGCGGCGGCAACTTCGATCCCGAGGCGTCTACGGAGTTCGGCGACGGCGATGCGGACAAACCCAAGTATTTCTACGACCTCGTGCTTTCGACGGTCTTCAGCCAACAGAACGGCGAAGTCTCCGCCGAGTACGGCTTCAAGGCTGGAACCTCGATGGCGGCCCCGCAGGTCGCGGGTGCGGTCGCACTCGCCAGATCGCTGCGACCCGATCTCAGCGTCAGCGAGGTCGAGGACGCCATCCGGAACACCGCGAGCGACATCGGTGAACCCGACTTCCGTGGCGACGGCCATCTCGACCTCACTGCGCTGGTTGCCAGGCTGTCGGACGACGACGAAGACGATGACGGCGAAGAAGAGGACGACGGGGAGAGGGAAGACGACGAAGAGGAAGAAGAAGAAGAAGAAGAAGAAGAAGAAGACGAAAAGGAAGAAGAAGATGACTGAAAGCGGCTAACGACGCGGTCTCTTTCGTTCGTCACAAACCCCCCGATCAGAATGAGACGGCGAGTGCGCGTTCGTTCGGTCTCTCGCTCGGACGGTCAACTGCCGGGTTCGGCGGTGGTGACTGTCTCCTCGCCGCCAGCGCCGCGGTGGATCACCGTCACCGACGTCGGCTGGCTCTCCACGGTGACGGTCGCGCGATAGCTGATCCCGACGAGCGCCTGCGTACACATCGTGCCGGCGTCCGCGGCGCGCTCGGTGGCGACCACGACTTGGAGTGTCCCGTCGTCGGTCCGCACTGCATCGAGGACGGCCGTCTGACACCCGTTCCCACCGGTGATCGTTCCGGCCACGACGATCCGCGAGCCCCCGCTCTCGACGGTCACGCTCGCCTCGTTGCCCGGTTCGCCTCCTGTCTCGCGCACCGTGAACGATCGGTCGGCCGCCGAGTCGCCCGTCGCCGTGCCGTTGGTCGCTGTCCCGTTCGTCGGCCCATCCGTGGTCGTTCCGTCCATCGTCGTTCCCTCTGGCGTCTTGGTGCGGGCTGCGGTGGTTTTCGTGGCCTCACCGCCGGTCGTCGTCCCCGTCGATTCGGCGGTCGTCGTGGCCGTTTCGGTCGCGGTGGTGGTCGATTCGGCCGTGTCCGTGGCGTCGGCTTCGGTCGTCTCGGTCGTTGTGGCGGCTCCATCGGTGGGTTCGGCAGTCGAGCCGTTCTCGCCCCCGCTGTTGCCGAGACAGCCAGTGCTCACGATGGCGGCAGTCGCCACGAGGACTTCACGACGGTTCATGTTGGCACGTCACCGGGCGAAAACATGTGTCTTGTGGCGGCTCGCCGACGCGGCAACCGTAACGGGTTTAACCCGAACTGGTGTAGAGGGGAGTGAGTCCTGGTTGGGTAGTGGACTATCCTACTGGCCTGCGGAGCCGGTGACCGGAGTTCAAATCTCCGCCAGGACGTTCACTCGCTTCGCTCGTTCACGTCCTGGCGTGCCCTGCGCTCACTGCGTTCGCGCAGGACTCCGCCAGGACGTCAATTTCACATAATGTGGTGTGCTGTTGGCCTGCCACCCACTCAGCATATTTGCTCTTATCGTCGCCGTAAGACTCGTTACGTACGTTGACGACGCCGTTTCGACACACTGTGAAGCCGAAAGACTCCCTGCGTGCGCGCTTCTCGACCAAAGTTTCATTGCCGTCGCTGTCGTTTGATTGCATGGCTTTCTGCCACCATGAGAAAGCCACGTTCGGGCGCTGCAACGCCCGGACGCTTCTGTTATCGTGACTTTCTCATATATAGATATATTAAGCGCGGATATAAACCTTCCCCTGAGACTATTGGTAGCGGCAAAATACGATTGACTAATCCGTCGATCTGCGAGATATGAGGGTCTTCTAAGTCCTAGAGTAAGACCACCAACACCTTCTTATGTTCTTAGCAACAATTGATAATTGCCTCTCAATGAAAACAGTAAGAGGCTGGCTAGCAGAGAATGAATTCCGCAAGTTCTACAGGCGATAGTGGCAACTCCAAGCCGCTAACCGACAGTACGGATACTACTGAGGGAGGGTATCCGCGAGGCATTGTTACGAAGTTCGAGCCCAGCAACTCGAACCATAGGGGGTTCCTTCCAGATTGCTCGAACCTGGAATACTTGATGACGACTCGCGAGCGAGCGAAGTGGCTTGCACGTCGTCCAGAGGTATTCAACGAAACATTTCGGCCCGACCAGAAGCTCATCGTCACTACCACTCAGGAGGACAAGTATCTCGTCGATCTGGAAGTCGAAGAAGAACTCGAGCAAATCGAAGAAGTCCGCCCTGACTACTACATCCCCCACGACAGGTGGGTATACAGGTCGATGACCGCTGACGAGCAAATCGAGCAGATCGATGAGTGCATGAACGGCCTGTTGGAGATCTACGAACACCTCAATGAGATCGCCAGCAGCACCCAAATCATCCCACTTGCAAAGGGATACAAACGGTGGCATTTCAAACGATGTTTGCGGACGTTCGAGAAGATCGACACTGGGTACTGTGCGTTCGACGTCACTCAATATCCTGGCTACCGCAGTATGGTCAGACACGCCACACGTCTTGTCGACGTGATAGACCCTAGCGGAGTTCTACTCATTGGGCGGCTCGCTCCCGATCATCTTCGGAGGCTTCCCCCTCGCGTCGTCGCAGCTGCAGGTAAGAGCAACTGGATCCGTGCGTGCAGAACTGAGTCGGGGGCATTCTCTCACGAAGAATTCGCTGCATGGGAGCCCAGCCCCAGAACAGCACTTCTCAAACCAACGACGCTCGATCACTTCACACAGTCGAGCGATCAAGAGGTCGACATTCATGGGTAACACATACGGCACACGACCAGAACGGGATGAAGACGAGGACAGCGCCGAAGAAACAACTGGAACCGATTCACGACAGCAGACACTCTCGGGGGGCGGGGCAGCCGAGGTTGACCAGGGGCTAAAATTCGGCGACATCGTCCACGACATCGATGACTCGGACCCCGATGATTTGGTCGTCGTGAATCTCCCCGACGCGACCGCATCGGAATGGGATCTCCCCGGTACAGGAGAAACTCTCGCTAAGCGAGACGACCACTATCCGCCGAACGACGACGTGGTCATCGTCGTCGAGCGTGATGTGCTCGATGATTACATGCCGAGTTGGCCTGATAGGGAAGAGGAGATACCCCTCTCAAAGCTCAACGGTGATGGAGTAGATTACGAGGTGTATCCCTCTCGCCGCCTGAAGCTGGCCGAGAAAAAGTAGTCAGCGGACTCGGCCAGCAGCGATTGGCCAACAGCCAGTGACGCGCGTCTTTATCAATCCTGATCACGTCGAATCGTACTGTGAGCAGGGGAGCACGTCCTATCCGGGTTTCTCACGCGGTGCGCCCCCGGCGCACCCGTGGAGTAACACTACTGGCCTGCGGAGCCGGTGACCGGAGTTCAAATCTCCGACAGGAGATTTGAGCAGACAAGTCGCAACCTGCGAGCAAAGCGAGCAGGTCCGTCTTGGCGAGTTCAAATCTCCGCCAGGACGTTCACTCGCTTCGCTCGTTCACGACCTGGCGTGCCCCACGCTCGCTGGCGCTCGCGTGGGACTCCGCCAGGACTTCCGCATCGAAAACCGGTGAGCGGTCGCTCAGTCTGCGATTTCTGCGCCGAGCGCGTTCGCCTTGAGCGCGGTGATGGATTCCTCGGCGTCCTCGCGCGACTCGTAGCCCGTCGGGCTGACCGCGAGCGTCTCGTCGTCGTGGGTCAGCCGCCAGCGCCAGCTCCCGCCGTCGTCCTCGTAGAGATCGAACGTCGCCGACGTTCCCGACAGCGAGATTTCGACGGTCGTATCGCGCGGACCAGGGATTTCGACCGTTCGGGGCGTTTCGGCCGCCCCGTCAGCATCCGCGATCCCGAGCGACGATCCCGACCGTCGCTCGCGGAGGTCCCCGATGCGCTCGCGCAACTGCCGGCCGTACTTGGTGGCGGTGTCGACGCCGCGTTCGAGACCGCGCTCGACGTCGCCCGATTCGACGAACGGTGTCCCGCGATCGAGGACGTTCTCGCCGTTGCGCGAGAGCGCGATCTCGTAGCCCCGCCATACGACCCCTTCGCTGGCGTCGCTCATTCCCTCGACTCCGTCGTGGCCGTACTCGAACGCGACCAGCGCCTTTTCGAGCGCCCCCTCGTCGGTGCTGTACGCGACTCTGAGGGTGGCGTTCGGCCGGACAGTCAGCGTGTAGTCGTGATCGTGCTCGCTCATGGGATCACCGTTGATCGTCCGCTCTCATAAACCTCCATCCGGCGATTGCAACTCCTCTCCCCTCCCCTCCCCATCCTCCTCCCTCTCCGCCACGGACAGATTCATCCACGTCGGCACCCGAATTCGACACGATGAGCGACGATCCATCTCCTGTCACGGCAACACGACCCGACAGCCCCTTCCACACCACCGGCACCGATCACGTCACCGTCTGGGGCAGCAACGAAGCCGACACGCTCGCGTTCTACCGCGATCTCTTCGGAATGTCCCTCGTGTTGCGCCAGCCCAACCTCGACGACCCTTCCCAAACACACCTCTTTTTCGACACCGGCGACGGCCGCATCATCACCTTCTTCGTGAGCGACGACCGCGAGTCGAACCCTCAGCCCCAGCGCAGCGGCGTCGGTGGGGTCCATCACCTCTCCTTCGGCGTCGATCCCGACCGTTTCGACGAGGTGATGGCAGCACTCGACGACGACGGCCGCGGCTACAACGTCTTCGACCGCGGGGTCTTCCACTCGCTGTACACCCGCGACAACAACGGCCTCGTGATCGAACTCGCCACCGACAAGTACGAGATCCCCGACGATCGTCGGGGTGAGGTGCTCGCGACCGCCCAGCGTATCCGTGAGGACGAGGGTGCCGATTACGCCGAGGAAGAACATCTCGCGGCCGCGCTCGAAGAACTCGACCTCCCCGCCGAACCCCACGACCTCCCGGACGCGGCGAGCGGCGTCGGTGGCGTCGAGTAACCCGGTCGCTCGTTTTGGCTGACGACCGTCAGTTACAGCGGACGCCCGCTCACTCCGGGTCGCGTCGCTCGTACAGCACGAGCCCGACCATCGACATGACGGTCTCGTCGTCCTGATTCTCGGTCGTCGTCTCGCTCCGAACCAGTCCGAGACGATCGCTCCACGACTCGGTGTCGAGCACCTCCGTCCGCACCGAGAGCGTGTCGCCCGGTCGCACCGGGTTCGGCCAGCGAAGCTCGTCGACCCCGACCGCACCTGTCGCGGCCGACCCCTCGAAGACGTTCGTGACGAGTAGTTCCATCGTCATCGCCGCGGTGTGCCACCCGCTCGCGATCAACCCGCCGAACATGGACTCCCCGGCCGCTGTTGCGTCGGTGTGGAACGGCTGTGGATCGTAGCGCCCGGCGAACTCGACGATCTCCTCGCGGGTCACGTCGCGGCTGCCGAACTCACGTGTCTCGCCGACGGCAACGTCCTCGAAGCACTCGCGCGCCATGTCCCGAACTGTCGGCCGGCGGCTATAGCTGTTCCCCACACCCCCGTTCGACGCCAGAACTCCCATCCGGCGAACGGAGACGGCGCGTGACGGTGCGTGCTCTCGCCGGCAGCATGTCTATCCGTGTGCGGGTCGGTGATGAGCGTATGCCAGGAGACGACCCGTCCACGGACTGGTTCGAAGACGTGACTGCCACCGAGGACGGTCTCGATCCCGACACACTCCCGTCCCGCGAGCGTGCGGCGCTGAAACGCTCCCGAGCGATGGCCACACTTCTCGACGAGGCGATCCCGATCCCCGGGATCGGCTACCGGGTCGGCATCGATCCGATCCTGAGCATCGCTCCGGTCTCGGGCGATATCGCTGGCGCGGCGCTTTCCTCACACATCGTCGTCGAGGCCACACGCCTCGGGGTACCGCCGAAGACGCTCGTCCGGATGATCGGCAACGTCGCCCTCGACACGATCGGTGGGCTGATTCCGGTCGCCGGAACGCTCCTCGATGCGGTCTGGAAAGCCAACAAGCGCAACGTCGCGCTGCTCGAATCCCACCTCGAAAACCGTACCGACGTGCCCATCGAGTGAGCGGGCAACCCCCGCAGCGTGGGCACACCCGGAACGCGTTTCGGCTCACGAACCGAACGGCAGGTATGGACGCTCATCTCCAGGCCGGTATCGCGATCTACAACGCCGGTCGCTTCCACGCCGCCCACGACGCGTGGGAAGACCGCTGGCTCGCTCTCGATGCGGGCGAGGACGAACGCTTTCTGCATGGATTGATCCAGTTCACTGCGGCAGTCCATCACGCGACTGAGCACAACTGGACGGGCGCGTGTGGCCTCGCCGAAAGCGCCCGCGAGTATCTCGCCGACCTCCCCGAAGACTACCGCGGCGTGAACGTCGACGAGGTCCGAGAGTATCTCGCCGTTCTCGGCACTGATCCCGAATCGATCGAACGCGCACCGCCGCTCTCGCTGACCCACGAGGGCCGCCAACTCGTCCTCGATGACCTCGACTTCGAAGCGAGTGCAGTCGCTGCGGAGGTCCTCGCCGAAGAGGGCGACTCCGACCACGCGACCGTCGAGTGCGCCGTCGAATACGCCCGCGAGGATGTCGCTGCCGGCAACGAGACCAGTCCGTTCGTGACGCTCGTGATGGACTTCGTCCGTGATCCCAACAACCGAGGAATCGTCCTCCAGCGCCTCACTGAACACACTGAACGCCGAGCCGCCCGCGACCGCGACGTTGATGGGCTGTTCGAGGAGCGGTAAAAAGTCACGAAGGTTATTTGTCGTTCAAAAATACTATTAGTGTGTCATCCGTGCTCGTGATATGGCCGATCACCCTTCACCACGCTCGACTACTCGACAGCAGTGCCACGAACGCATCGAGCACTACACGCCGGACGGTGCTTCCGGTCGGCTTCTCGTCGCAGTACCGTCCGGCTCCGTCGGTGTGTACTCGCTCGTCTGGTCGGTCGCTGGTCTCATCACGTCGAGTGCTTTCTGGGCTCCGTTCCTGCTGGCAGGGGTTAGTCTCGGGCTCGTTGTTTTCTCCCTCATGATGATCTGGCCGGTCTATCTCTCGCTCATCGGGAACGTCGAGTCGCCAGAAGCGTACTCCCAGCCTGATGCGACGCCACCATCCGAAGAGAACCACGACGACTCCATTGCTGTCGCGAAACGCCAGTATGCGGCCGGGAACATCTCCGAGATGGAGTTCGAACGGCGGGTTGAGACCATTCTGGATACCGACGCGAGAATGCGTCCGGAGTCGGGAACGACGAACTACCGGGACGATACCGATGTCGTCAGAGAAACGAACTGAGTACCACTGCAAGGGAGACGGGCGAGGGCGAGTGAGTCAGTATCTTGCCGAGTTGTCCTGGGGATCGTAGCCGAGCACTTCGCGGGCGCGCTCGATCGAGTAGTACTTCCGGTCGTTGTCGGAGATGCCGTAGACGATCTCGTAGTCGTAGTCGGCTTCGAGACACCGCTCGAAGAGGTGGGCACAGTCCCGATAGGAGAGCCACATCGCTTGCCCGCGCTCGTAATCGATCGGCGGGTGATCCTCGGTCAGGTTCCCGACGCGGACACAGACCGTGTTCATCCCCGTTTCGTCGTGGTAGTACCGACACAGCGTCTCGCCGGCGACCTTGCCGACGCCGTAGAGATTGCTCGGTCGCGGTAGCTCGGTGCCGTCGAGTCGGAACTCGTCGCTCGTACGATACAGCTCTGGTGTGCGCTCGTCGGTCTCGTACGCGCCGACTGCGTGGTTCGAGGACGCGAAGACGAACTTCCCGACGCCGGCGTCGGCGGCCGCCGCGACAACGGTCTGGGTCCCGTCGATGTTGTTCGCGAGCACGCTGTCCCACGGCGCTTCCGGCCGCGGATCGCCGGCGAGATGGATGACTGCATCCATCCCGTCGACTGCCTCGCGAACGGCCTCCTCGTCGGTGACGTCCGCGACGACGTACTCGTGGTCGGGCTCGCCCGTCGGTGGCTCGCGGTCGAGCAGCCGCCAGTCGTACTCCTCACCGAGCCGGCGCAGGATCGCCTCGCCGACGCGCCCCGACGCGCCGGTAAGTAACACTCTCGAATCCCGTGGCCTCTCCGCCATTCAGCCGGGAGTCGGGAACCCGCCGGTAAGTAACGTGCGGTTCACCCCGCGGCGGAAACAGTCGAAGAACAGCGACCCACTGGAATCCGTTTCGGCGCGCTACGCCAGCCGGGCGAACGCGAGCGTCCCGCTGATGTTCTCGATGTAGGCGTCGACCACGTCGCCCTCCTGTGCGCCGGGCACGAAGATGGTGTACTTGCCCTTTTCGGCGACGCCATCGCCTTTCCGGCCCGTACCCGTTATCTTGACCTCGTAGGTTCGGCCCTCCTCGACGTCGGGCTGCTGGCTGGACTGCTGGGAGCCCGTGTTCTTCGCGACCGGGCGGAAGGCCCCACACGCCTCACACCGGAGCATTCGGGTCCGTCCTTCCATTTCGAGGCGTGTGTCCGGGAGGCCACACTCCGAACAGGTCACGAACTCCTCGATGTAGCCGTCGATGGCCGTGCCGAAATCGTCGCTGGAGAACGATCCGTTGTACCGCGCGCGATCGTCGCCGAACTGGCCGTTCGTCCCGAGTTCGCGCTGGATCACCCGGTGGAGGTGTTCGGGCTCGCGCGAGAGCGCGTCGGCGACCCGTCCCAGATTCACGAGCCGCGTGAATGCGCCGTCCTTCTGGGCCTCCGCGTCGGGCACGTCGAGCCGCGAATCACCGGTGTCGAGATCGGGGACCGAGTCCATCGCTCGGTCGAGACTGGCTTCGTAATCCATGACTGATACGAGGATCTCACTCCCTAAATGGATTCCGTGAGAGAACGCGCCAGGGACGTTCGCCGCCGTTTGACACCGAGAACGGTGGACGGTAGGCGGTCGGCGGTAGGCGGTGGCGCGCGGGAGCACGCCGGAGGCGTGCGACTCGTGCGAGGGATGAGTGAGCGACCATAGGGAGCGAAAGAATCGGTTGGGGAGGGTGTGGCCTGCGGTTCTCATTTGTGTCGGAATTTGTTCGAATGAACTCATCCGACTGACAGTGTATTTGTCTACCCAGCATGAACCCCTACTTGATGACCGCCAACTCCGAAGCAAGTTCGCCCCCACCGACCGACGCCCAGACCGCCTGCTTCGAGGCGGGGATCAAGTTCGGCACGCTGTATCACCAGTTCGCCGGCACGCCGGTCAGTCCCGAAAGCGCGGCCAGTCTGGAGCGCGCGATCGAGGACGCGATCGAAAACCAGCCGTACTGCGAATCGGTCTCGGTCACGATCCTCGTCGACGAACTCGACGCCGCCATCGATCACGGCTACACCGAACTCACGGGCCGGTTCATGGAAGTCGAACTCGTCGTGGAGTACGAAGGAAACGAGATCACCGCACGAATGGCGATGGAGGAAGGGTATCCCCGGATGCGGGTCACATCGGTCGAGGCGCTGGACTGACCACGCCGGGTCAGCCGTCGGACGAGGCACTTCCCGTTTCGTCGAGACGCTCCTCGTACTTCGCGAGCGATTCGTCGAGAGCGTCTCCAGCATCGATGTCGAGCGATTCCGCCACGGCGAGCAACGAGAACAGGGCGTCGCCGATCTCGTCGGTCTCGACGTCGAGATCGTTCGGTTTCGTTCCCCAGTCGGTCGATTTTGTCGCGTCGGCCGCGATCTCGCCGACCTCGGCAGCCAGATCGAGAACCCGAAACGCCGGCTCGCCCTGCAGATCGTACTCCTCGACGAACGCCGCGACGCGCTGTTGTTCGTCCATTCGTGTCGATCGCTCCCGGCTGGAAAGTAAGCGTTGTGACGTCCGACGACTCCGACCCGATCGGAACGATACCGAAAACGGGTCGCGAACGGCGAAATCGGTTGTTTTCACTTTCACTTTCGGGCGCGGGTTTAAACCACGTGCTGACGAACCACACGGGTATGAGCCAGTCGACGTTCGAGGACGACGATCTGTTCGACGAGGCTGCAGCGGACGTCCGGAGCGATGTCGAGGCCGACCTCGCGGCGGCGCGCGACGCGCTCCCCGCGTCCGACGCGATCTGGATGGTCGAGGCCGACAACACCCTCGGGGTGCTCAACGCGCTCGGCCAGGCGCTCGACACCGGCGACGCCGCCGAACGCCTCCGCGACGCAAAGAAGTGGTACGCGATGGGCGAGCGCGCCGACGCGTTCGACGACGCCGACGACCTCGCCGACCAGATCGAGGAACTCGAAGCCGTACTGGAGGACGTCGAGACCGCCCACGACCACGCGAACGAGCTTTCGAGTACGGTCCCCGAACTTCGGGGGGCGCTCGACGACGCCAGCGAGGCTGCGGATGCGGACGACGCAGACGGCACGGACGACGCAGACGGCGCAGGTGAGAGCGGCGATGCGGACGACGCCGACGCGACTGACGCCTCCAGCGAGACGGATGAAACTGGAGAGGCCGCCGAGTAGTCACTTCCTCGCCGGTCGGCTCACGTCCCGTTCCTCGATGGCTTCCAGCAGTGTCACGAGTGCCGTCGTTGCGTCCTCTAGCAGTTCCTCGCCACGTTCCGCGCTTTCCTCTCCGGGGTCGCCGACCGCGCCGCTGTCGGTGAACTCTGCCGCATCGAACGCGAGGTTCGTCCCCGAGACCCACTCGCCCCACGTCTCGCTCGCTCCGTCCTGTGCCTCCTTGATGCGATCCTCGCGGACGAGGTCAGGGTGGATGGCCCGCAGGAGCGCGGTCTCGATCGGTCCCCCGTGGCCCATCTCGGACAGGATCGCAGCGGCCTCGAACCACGTGAACAGGACGGCGTAGGCCGCGTCGTGGCGAGTGATCGTCCCACAGACCTCTCTGAGAGCACCGACGTTGCCGCCGTGGCCGTTGACGAGCACGACCCGATCCCAGCCGTGCGAGGCGAGGCTCGCGACGGTCTCGCGGACGTACTCCCGGAGGGTATCGGGTGTGACCCAGAGCGTCCCGGCGAACTGACGGTGCTCCTCGGCGATCCCCACTGGAATGGTGGGTGCGACGACCACTTCGGTGTCGCGGGTTTCCTCGTAGCGCTCCGCGCCCGCCGCCGCGACCGCACGCGCGGTGAGGCGGTCGGTGCCGAGCGGGGCGTGGGGACCGTGCTGTTCGGTGCTGCCGACGGGGAGGAGCGCGAGGTCGGTCTCGGCGGCGTCGGCGTCGGTCCACGTCGCCTCGGTGAGATCCATATCGGGGTGAACGCCGCCGGAGGCTTATACTGCCGGAGAGCCCCCTCCAGAGTCGACTGCGATGCTCGTCACTGTCCACCGAGTCGTCGTCATCGGCTGGTGAAGTCGGCTCTCCGACAGTAAAGCAGGCACAACTCCTTTGCCGTCGCTGTGCGTCGATCCGCTGCACCATGACCGACGAAGACGACGCCAGAGAGCACGGTATCGAGTTCGGCGACGTCGAGGACGAGCTCGAATCCATGAACTACCCTGTCGACAACGAAACGGTGATCGAACGCCACGGTGACGCGGAGATCGGTCTGCCCGATGGGAGCACCTCCCTCGAAGAAATCCTCGAACCCCTCCAGGACGAAGACCAGACCTATCAGAACACCGACGAAGTCACGACGATGGTCAAGAACATGGTCGACGCCGACGCCGTCGGTCGTGAGGGCTACTCCGATCGAGGCCCTTCGACGGAACCCGATCGCAACGGCGACGACGCGGAGTCGCTCTAACCCGGCCCCGCGTCAGTCGTCGCCGGCTTCGGCCTCGGTCTGTGCCTGACGCTGGGTCGCGCGCTCGATGAACTCCTGTGGCAGCTCGTCGATCTCGCCGGCCTGGACCGCCCAGAGATTCGCGTACAGCCCGTCTTCGTCGATGAGGGCGTCGTGGCTGCCCCGCTCGTGCACCTGGCCGTCCTCGAGAACCACGATCTGATCGGCGTCCTTGATACTCGACAGCCGGTGGGCGATCGCGAACGTGGTGCGGTCGGCGGTCAGCCGATCGAGACTGCGCTGGATCAGCATCTCGGTTTCGGTGTCGACGTCGCTCGTCGCCTCGTCGAGCACCAGGATCTCGGGATCCTTGAGGATCGCACGCGCGATGGTGATGCGCTGGCGTTGGCCGCCCGAGAGCTTCACGCCGCGTTCGCCGGCCATCGTGTCGTACCCGTCCGGAAGGTTCTGGATGAACTCGTGGGCCTCGGCGGCCTTCGCGGCCTCGACGATCTCCTCGTCGGTCGCGTCGAAGGAGCCGTACGCGATGTTCTCCTTCACCGTGCCGTAGAACAGGTAGGAGTTCTGGCTGACGTAGCCGATCGACTTCCGAAGGCTCGACAGCGTCACGCTGTCGATGTCCTGGCCGTCGATCCGGATCTCGCCCTCGTCGACGTCGTACATCCTGAGCAGGAGCTTCAGGACGGTGGACTTGCCGGCACCCGTGGGGCCGACGAGCGCCACAGTGTCGCCGCCCGACACGTCGAAGGAGATGTTCTCCACCGTGGAGCCGGTCTCGCCACGCTCGCTCTCGTAGCCGAAGCTCACGTCGTCGTACTCGACGTGCCCCTCGGAGACAGTGAGATTCCCGGCGTCGGGGTCTTGGTCCAGCCGGCTCGGCTCGTCCATCAACCCGAAGATGCGCTCTGCGGAGGCGCGGGCGCGCTGGTACATGTTGATGATCTGTCCGAACTGCGCCATCGGCCAGATGAACCGTTGGGTGTAGAGGATGAACGCGACGAACAGGCCCGGCGAGAGGCTGCCGGTGAACGGGCCGAACGGACCGTTGAGGACCCAGAACCCGCCGACGACGAACGTGGCGACGAAGCCGATGCCCGCGATGACTCGGAGCGTGGGGAAGAACTTGATCCGGAGATCGATCGCACCCCACTGGGCGTCGTAGTAGCTCTGTGAGACGTCATCGACGCGGTCTGACTCGTAGCCCTCGGTGTTCGTCGATTTGATGACCTGGATCCCGCCGAGGTTGTTCTCCAGACGAGAGTTCATCTCCCCGACGGTCGAGCGGACCTCGGCGTATTTGGGCTGGATCTTCTTGACGAAGTAGTAGGTGAACCCGGCGATCAGCGGAACCGGCAACAGCGCGATGATGGCGAGTTGCCAGTTGGTGACGAACATGATCACCGAGATGCCAACCACCATCGCTGCGAGCCGGAACACCGAGTTCATCCCACCGTTCAGGAACTGCTCTAACCTGTTGACGTCGTTCGAGAGCACCGACATCATCTCGCCGGTCTGCTTGTCGGCGAAGAAGTCCATGTTCAGGCGCTGCATCTTGTCGTACGTGTCCGTCCGGACCTGGTGCTGGATGTTCTGGGAGAAGGCGTTCCATCCCCAGTTCCGGCCGTAGTGAAAGCCCGCGCCGCCGAAGAAGGCAAACGCGATCAGTCCACCGAGCAGCCAGAACTGGCCGGTTCGGGTCGTGGGCAGCCACCCCTGTGGGACGAACGCCAGCCCGAACGGTTTTTGCTGATAAAACACCGAATCGATGGCGATCCCGAGCAACAGCGGTGGCAGCAGGTCAAGAATCCGAGCGACGAGACTCGTCAGTGTCCCGACTGCAAACGAAAACGTATTTTCGCGGCCGTAGACCGCAAACAACCGCCGCATCGCGTTCTCCGTTCCCTCCCGTTGATCTTCGAAAGGATCGTCGTCCTCAGTAGAAATACCCATTACTACACTGCAAGCCGACACGTGCCTAAAAGCGTTCGTAACCCTGAGAAAATACCCCATAGTTACGGCGCAGAGCTCGGTTCGTGGCCGCCACGAACCCGGTTCCTATCGTCGATCCGATCGGTCGATGTCGACCCGATGACCGACGTGGATTCCGTGGCTGGCCATCCACCCGCGCGGCACTTCGAGGATGTACTGTGCCTGGCCGGTACGCTGGATGTTCTCGCCGTTCTCGTTCGGCCCCGGTGCGGGCGCGCTCTCGATCGCGTTGATCCGGCCGTCGGCCCCGATGAAGACGATGTCGAGCGGGAAATCCATCTCCCGCATCACGTAGGTGTGTTCGGCCGGCTCCTCGTAGGTGAACAGCATGCCGGAGCCGTTCGCGAGCGACGTGGTGTTCGACAGTCCGGTGTACTTCTGCTGGTAGGTGTCGGCGATCCGGACGTCGACGGTGCCGAGAACCTGACTACAGTTGTTGGTGATCGTCACCTCCGTGCGCTCGTAATCGCCGTTGTCGGGCGCACCCATGAACGCCCCCGGCGGCGGGACGACTCCGGCCGCGACTGCCGCGGTGAGCACCAGCGCGAGCACCGCGATCACGCCGACGACGTTGAGAGCGCGCTGGAGCGCCATACTTCGATCGTGGGTCGGGGACGGCCTAAGCGTTCCGACAGAGAGAAAGGGTTATTCGCGCCGCACCGATTGGTCGGATGCGGGGCTCGTGGTCTAGGTGGTTATGACGCGGCCTTTACAAGGCCGAGGTCGGTGGTTCGAATCCGCCCGAGCCCATACTGGACCGCGGCGAACGGACGTGGGCCGCGCGTCCGTATCACGCGAGGGCGATTCGAACCCCGGCAGTCGCAGCGCGCACAGCGACCGCAGGGAGCGAGCACGACCGTCTGGCTCCGGTTCGAATCCGCCCGAGCCCATGAGTTCCTGCAAGCGACAGCGAGCAGCGGTCAGCGCCGCATGAACTCCGAAAGCCGATCGGTGAGGCCGCCACCGCCGAGTTTGAGGTAGTACGCCGCACCGCCGTCCTCGTAGTAGTTTTCGATATGGCGTTTGATCTCGAAGCCGATGTGTTCGTAGAAATCGATGGCGACCTCGTTGGTCGCGCGGGCGTGACAGGTCACGGAGTCGTGTTCGTCGGCGACGGTCGCCATGAGTTTGCGACCGAACCCTTCGCCGCGG
Source organism: Halococcus salifodinae DSM 8989 (assembly GCF_000336935.1). Lineage (NCBI taxonomy): Archaea > Methanobacteriati > Methanobacteriota > Halobacteria > Halobacteriales > Halococcaceae > Halococcus > Halococcus salifodinae. The sequence continues at coordinate 60,968 of NZ_AOME01000078.1, forward strand.
TGGGCGGGATCGACCGCGAGAAAGAGCACGTAACCGTCGCGGCGAACGGCAGCAAACCCGATGAGATCGTCCGCCTCCGAGTCGTGTTCGCTGCCGTGGACGCCCGCGAACAGGAGATGGACGGTCGCGCGACGATAGGCGTTGGCGAAAAAGCCGTGGCGTTGTTTGAGTACGGCGTCCTCGCGACGAATGCGCTCTTTCAGCTCCCACGCGGCGTCGACGTGCTCGTCGCTGCCCGCCTCAACGACACGTTTCGTGACATCGACGCTCACTGCAGACCGGTAGCGGGCGCATCGATATAATTCCACCGCCCGTGCATGCACAACGCTTTCGCGTGGGGCTCCAGTCAGGCGAGGGTATGTCCGATGTCGATGCCGCTGCGACGACCGCACCGGGGACGAACGCGGGAGTTCGCGAAACGCTCCGCGAGTGGGTGATCACTGGGGCCGCGCTCACGATCCCGTTTCTCATCACGGTGATGGTGCTCGCGTTCGTGTTGAACTTCGTCAGCGACCTCCTCACGCCGATCGTCGGTGTCGCGAGATATTTCGGGCTCGTCAGCCCGATGGTGGTGATGGCGCGCTCGCTCGGCCTCGGGCCGGAGTTCGGCTCCGTGCTCATCGAACTCGGGACGGTTCTCGTGCTGGTGGCGATCATCCTCGGCGTCGGGATCGTCGCCACCCACACTTCTTCCGACCGCGAGTTCTCGAAGCTCTTTCACACCGCAATGGAAGCGATTCCGGGGGTTGGATCGGTCTACACCAGCTTCCGGCGGATGAGCGACGTGTTGATCGAGAGCGACACGTCGAGCTTTCAGGAGGTGAAGCTCATCGAGTTCCCGAACGAAGGGACCTACTCCTTCGCGTTCGTGACCGCCGAACCGCCCGCCTCGGTCGACGATGCCGCACGCCACGACGACCTCCGAACGCTGTTCATGCCGCTCGCGCCGAACCCCGTGATGGGAGGGTTCCTGATCCACGTCCCAGCGGAGCAGATCTACGACGTGGATCTCACTGTCGAGGAGGCCGTCAGCGCGATCGTCACCAGCGGCGTCGCGATCGGCGACACCGACGACGCGACGAGTCTCTCGGCCGACGAACTCGCCGCGCTCGGGCGGTACGGCGGTGCCGGGCCTGCCAGTTCGGAGAGCACCGAACCGACCGAGCCCACCGATACCGAGGAGGCGATCGTGGGTGCGACGGACGGTGCCGAACCGGCGATCAGCAAGACTAACGACGGAACGGCCCGGAACGAGGAGTCGTGACGTTCGAACTCCGGGAACACACGGCCGACGTCGCGGTCGCCGCCGACGGCTCTAGCCTCGACGGAGCCTTCGCGGCGGTCGCCGACGGACTGGCGGCGGCGATGTGCGAGTCGGTTCCGGCGGACGGCGCGCGTTTCGATCTCACCGCGTCGGCCGAAAACCGGGAGGCGCTGCTCTACGAGTACCTCGCGGAACTCATCTACCAACGCGACGTGAGGGGCGTTCTGCCGGTCGACAACCAGGCGACGATCCGACACGACGGCGGTGCGCAAGAGGCGGACGCCTGGCAGCTCGACGCGAGCGCACGTGGCGTCCCGCTCGAAACCGTCGACGCGCGGGAGGTGAAGGCAGTCACGTACTCCGAAATGCGCATCGAACGGACCGCCGACGGCTGGCGAGCCTACGTCGTGTTCGACGTGTAGTGTGAGCCGAGCGGCCCGGGAGACGAAACCCTCTCGGGCAACGCCGGAGTAGGCCTCGGTATGGACACCTACGACGCCGACGGGATCACGCTCGAACGAGTGGAGGAGTACGTCTGGGAGATCCCCCAAGAAGGGGAGATGAACGCGCCCGCACGGGTGCTCGCGAGCGAGGCGCTGCTGGACGAGATTTCGGACGACATGACGCTCGAACAGCTCAAGAACTCGACGCACCTTCCCGGTGTGCAAAAGTACGCGATCTGCATGCCCGACGGCCACCAGGGCTACGGTTTCCCGGTTGGCGGGGTCGCAGGAATCGACGCCGAGAACGGATGTATCTCGCCCGGAGCGGTGGGATTCGACATCAACTGCGGCGTCCGGATGATGACGACGAATCTGACCTACGCAGACGTCGAGGGCCACGAGGAAGAGCTGGTCGAGTCGCTGTTCGCGAACATCCCCTCGGGACTCGGCGGCGGTGGCGTGGTCGAGTCGGGCATCGACACCGTGGAGGCCATCCTCGAACGGGGAATGGACTGGGCGCTCGAAGAGGGCTACGCCGTCGAGGACGACCTCGCACACTGCGAGGACGAGGGTCGCCGACCGGACGCCGATCCAGGCGTGGTCTCACAGAAGGCGAAAGACCGCGGGAAGAACCAGATCGGGAGTCTCGGCTCGGGCAACCACTTCCTCGAAGTCCAGCGCGTGACCGACGTCTTCCGGGAGGACGTGGCGGATGCGTACGGCCTCACCGAGGACCAGATCGTGGTGTTGATCCACTGCGGGAGCCGGGGGCTGGGTCACCAGGTCTGTACCGAGTACACCCGCGAGGTTGAACAGGCCCATCCTGGGCTGCTCGATCGACTCCCGGACAAGGAGCTCGCGGCCGCACCCGCCGGGAGCCAACTCGCCGAGGAGTACTACGGCGCGATGTGTGCCGCGATCAACTACGCGTGGGTCAACCGCCAGCTCATCATGCACCGCACGCGCGAGGTGTTCGAGCGCGTCTTCGATCGCTCGTGGGAAGACATGGAGATGGATCTTCTCTATGACGTCGCGCACAACATCGCGAAGAAAGAGATTCACGATGTGGAGGGGGAGGAACGCGAACTGTACGTCCACCGGAAGGGCGCGACGCGGGCGTTCCCGGCCGGCCATCCGGAAGTCCCGAGCGCGTACCGCGACGTCGGCCAGCCCGTCATCATTCCGGGGAGCATGGGCGCGGGGAGCTACGTCCTCCGTGGCGGCGAGGCGTCGCTCGAAACGACGTTCGGCTCGACGGCCCACGGCGCGGGTCGGACGATGAGTCGGACTCAGGCGAAAAACGAGTTCTGGGGCGAGGACGTCCAGGACGACTTGGAAGAACAGAAGGTGTACGTGAAGGCCCAGAGCGGCGCGACGGTGGCCGAGGAGGCACCGGGCGTCTACAAGGATGTCGACGAGGTGGTGCGGGTCTCCGACGAGTTGGGAATCGGCGACACGGTCGCGCGGACGTTCCCGGTCTGCAACATCAAGGGCTGAACGGCCAATCGCGCTCGGGAACGTCGCCCGCTTCGAGCGTCGGTCGCTGGATTCGCCCGTCACGTTCGGGATCGAGGCCAGTTTCGCGCGCGTACTCCACGACTGCTTCGTACTGGAGTCCGTAGCTCGCAACGACGTCGTCCGGTCCGAACGCCGGAAACAGATCGTCGTTCGCGACGAAGAACTCGGTAGTCGCGATCTCATACGTCGTGTTCGGATCCACCGGAGACCCATCGACGCGCGCCTTTTGAAGCTCGTTCTTCGCATCGTCCCAGACGAGTTCCGCACCGCTCACGTGACTGAAGTGCCAGCGTGGCAGGCCGTCGGCGGCTCTCGCGAGCGCAGCGTGTCGAAGCGTTGCCAGCAGGTCCTTGCCATCGATCGTCAGCACTACGAGATCCGCACCGTACGGCGTGACGCCGACGAGATCGAAGGCCGTCACGTCCCCCGTGAGTGGCGGCTGTCGGCGAAATCCACCACCCGAATTGAGACCAATGGCCGCTCCCGTCCGCCATCGATAGGCATCCACGATCAGATTCCCGATCCTGCTCTCGCCGCGCTTGCAGGCCTGCAGATCGCAGACGATCGGTTCTTCGACAGTACCGACGACCTCCGTGAGTCCCGCTGTGTCCATCCGGTCGCGAAGCGTCGCCGTGATATCCGTATCGAGTGGGCCATCGGTGACTGTGTGATGAGTCGCCCGCGGCCGATCGCCATCGAACGAGACTTCGAGGAGGTATCGACCCGTTCCGCCTGGCCGACAGACGAGCGTCCCATCGATGCGTTCGACCAGCGCCTCGTGATCGTGGCCGCCGAGCACGACGTCCACATTCACCATCCGGGCGAGTTCGGTGTCGTCGCCGAGGTGAGAAATCACGACGATCCGATCGACGTTCTCGTCCTGGAGCGCATCGACGCCCGTCTCGACCGCCTGAATCGCGTCAGTGAACCGAACGTCGGCTGCGTTCGGATTGATCGTGGCGGTCTCAGGGTGAGTGACGCCGACGATACCGACCCGACGATCCCCTGCCTCGACGACGGTCCACGGGATGGCACCCTCGGCTGCCGCGAACCGTTCGCCGTTCTGGAAGGCGTTCGCACACACCCACGGCTGTGGCGAGTCGTCGACGACCGACAGCAAGGCGTCCGAGCCGTGGTCGAAGTCGTGGTTACCGAAGGTGTCAACGTCGGGATCGACCGCCTGGAAGAAATCGAGCGCCTGTCGTCCCTGCGTCACGAGCGAGAGCACGCCGGGTCCGGTGTTGTCGCCGGCTCCCGTGACCACCGTCTCCTCGTCACGCAGGTGGTCGACGAGACCGGCGAGTCGCCCGATCCGTTCGGGATCGTCGTAGGCGTTCTCGATATCGGCGTAATGGAGGAGACGAAGCGACACACCGGGGGAGACAGCAGCGGCGAACAAAGGCGTTCGGGCTACCGAAGAAAATCGAACGAAACGTCGGCCGGCGTCGTGCGCGCGTCGACCTCGCGGCCCAACTCGTATTTCACGAAGTTCAGATAGAACACCTCGCCGCAGCCCTCACCGTCGGTTTCGCTCGCCCCGCAGACGATCTCGACGCCGTCGCTTTCCTCGAACTCCTCGTACGGGGCGGCGTACTCCCAGTCGTCGAGCCCGAACGGCGTGACCGATTTGTCAGCGAGAGAAGCGTTGCGGTCGAGGGTGACGACCGCATCGCAGCGCGGGCAGGTGTACCGGACGGCGACCATATTGGCTGGTGGGACCGATCGCATATAGCTCCGGTGTCCCCGGCAGTAGTGGTGTGGTGGTGGTGGTGCGGTGGTAGCGGTGTGGTGGCGGTGCGGCGGCGGTTCCTGGTGGATGAAGGGCGAGGCCCGCGGAGCGGGCCGAGGGCTTCGGCGGTGCGGTAGTAGTTGCGGAAAGCGCCAGTGATTTCACCGCGAGTGAGCGGAGCGAACGAGCGGGTGTTTTTGGTCCAGATTTTTGCGAGGAGTGGTTCGCGCGAAGCGCGAACCCGACGAAGTAAAAAGGTGGAGGGGAAGGGCTTTCACCGCGACCCGACACATGGGGGGTATGATCGACGAGACGGTCGAGGAGATCCGAGAGATGCGGACCCACTCCTCCTCTGTGGTCGCCGTCAAGGCCGCCCACGCGCTCGAAACGCTGACCGAGCGGGAGTTCCGGAGCCTCGACGACTATCTCCGGGACGTCGAGCGCAACGCGACCGCACTCCGCCAGGCCAATCCCTCTCACGCCTCGCTCCAGAACACACAGCGCGAGATCGTCGACAGCGTAATGGACGCGGATCCCGCGGACATCGACGCCGCGAAAGCCCGCACCAGCGAGGCGATCCGCACCGTGATCGAGCGGGTCGAGATGGCCAAACGTCGGGCCGCGGAGTACGGCGCAGCCGCGATCGAGGACGGGATGACCGTCTTGACCCACGATTACTCCTCCACAGTGTTGGAGGCGATCGAGCTCGCGGCGCGCGACGGGGCCGCGATCGAAGTGTACGTGACCGAGGCGCGTCCGCGCTATCTCGGGCGCAAAAGCGCGCGCCCCCTCGCGGGGATCGACCGGGTCGAGCCACATCTGATCGTCGACAGCGCCTGTGGCCACTTCCTCTCCGAGTGCGACCGCGCTCTCTTCGGGATGGACTGCATCGTCGGTGACACCCNCCCTCGCGGGGATCGACCGGGTCGAGCCACATCTGATCGTCGACAGCGCCTGTGGCCACTTCCTCTCCGAGTGCGACCGCGCTCTCTTCGGGATGGACTGCATCGTCGGTGACACCCTCTACAACCGGGTCGGGACCTTCCCGATCGCCGCGACCGCCGCGGCCTGTGACGTCCCCGTCACCGTGATCGGTTCGGGGGCGAAGATCATCGACGACGGGTTCGTCTTCGAGAACGAGTTCCGATCGAGCAGTGAAGTGATGCGCGAACCGGCCGAGGGGTTTCGGCTCGAAAACCCCGCTTACGACGCGACACCCACCGAGCTGCTCGATTCGGTCATCACCGACGAGGGGATGGGCGCGCTCGACTGACTACGCGATCGCGAGCCGGGCGGGCCGACGAGCGATGACTGCGCCACACTCGGGGCAGATGTAGGCGGCGCGGTCGCGATCGTCGTCGGTCGTGTGTTCGACGCGCCAGTCGCCATCGATCGTGCTCTCGTGGCCGCAGTCCGGGCAGTACAACGTCGTTTTTCTCCGGGTGCCGCCGTCCGGCGGTGGCCGGCGTTCCGATCGGGTCATGACCGACGGTACGGCTGCGACGAATATACGTCTGGCGAAGAGTTCCCTCAGATGAACTATTTCGCCAATCAATGGGGCAGAATGGTGAACGGAATCGAGCGATCGGTGCGGTGCGTGCCGGGGCGGTGCGTGTCGGGGCGGCGCGCTATCTGAACATCTGGTCGTCGTAGCGGTGGTCTTCGGTCGATTCGACGTGTTCGGCGAGGCTCTCGTAGTGCTGGCGGACCTCCTCCGCGAACGAGCGCAGTGGGCCGGCGTCGACACCGAGATCGTAGATCGCGTCGGCGGTTTCGAGCAGTCTCGCGGCGGCCTCGGCGTCGGGTGCGAGCGGATGCACGGGCGTCGTGAGCACGCAGGCGTCGAGCGACGAGTCGATGCCACGGGCCATGAGCGTCCCGTTGATACCATCGAGGAAGCCGTTGCCCATCGGCTGGGCGTCGACGCCGTCGAGCCGTCGCTCGCGGTACGCCTCGGTGGCGACGTAGAACGACCGGTGTTCGTCGGGCCCGTGGGCCATCGGCACCCCCGAGAGCACCGTGGTCTCCGTAACCCCGTTCGCCTCCGTCCATTCGAGAACCGACTCGGCCAGCGCGGCGGCGGCCGGCAGCGGGACGAACAGCTCACCGACCAACACCGTGAGATCGAGATCGGGGCGGGAGAACAGGCGGGTGTGGTGACGCGCTACGCCGTCGGAAAACGGGGTGATCGCCGGAAGTCGATCGGCGGTGATGTGGCCCGTCTGTTCGAGATCGAGCTGATCGACCAGCGAGTCGGCGGCGGTGAGGCCGGCCATTCCGAACTCCGCGAAGCCCGCGAGCAGCGTCTCCGGTGGCTCCGCGTCGTGGACCACGTCGAACGTCGCGTCGGGACTGGTCCGGGTCGTTTCGGCCATGCTTCGATCCACGACCGGCGGGTGCTTAGTCGTTTCCTGGTCGATAGCCGCGCCATGAATCGCGATTTTGGGGGTGGACGCGGTCGCGGGGCAGTGGTGGCGGTGCGGTTGCGGTACCTGGCGGATGAAGGTCGAGGCGCTCGCGGCTTCGCCGCTCGCTCGTTCCGAGGTCGTTCGAGAGGCGCGGAGCGCTCCTCGTGATGACGAGACGCCGAAGGCACCTCGAACCATGCTCGCTTCGCTTGCACCTCGCGGCCGAGGGCTTCGGCGGTGCGGAGGCGGTTGCCGTGTGGTCGCGGTAAGCGCTAGTGGCTCCACCGCGAGCGACCGGAGGGAGCGAGCGGGGGTTTTTGATCCACATTTTTGCGAGGGGTTGAGCGCCCGAGCGGAGCGAGGGCGCGACGCCCCGAAGTAAAAAGGTGGGTCGGAATCCTTTTTCCCGCCGCCGGTGAGCGAAGCGTATGGAGTCGGCACGCGTGGCGTGGGGCGTCACGCAGGCATTGCAGGTCGGCACGCAACCGAACGGCACGCCCGAGAACGGAACCATAGAGAACAGTACCGGCGAGGTCGTCGAGACCGCGACTCGGGTGCTGCCCGAGTGGCTTCCCCAGTGGACGGTGCAGGTAGGGCTGGCGCTGTTGGTGCTCGGGATCGCGTGGTACGGGTCGAAACTCTTCGTCAGACTGATCGGCCGTCGTGTTGCGCGGCGCTTCCGCCGACCCAGCGTCACCCGGGCAGTACTCCGCACGATCCGCGTCGTCGTCATGTTCTTTGGGGTGCTCACGGCGGCGGCGATCCTCGGGGTCGGTCTCAGCAACATTCTGCTGTCGGTGACGGTGCTCACAGCCGCGACTGCCGTCGTGATCTCACCGATTCTCGGCAGCATCATCAGCGGCCTGTTCGTGCTCTCCGATCAGTCGTACGAGATCGGCGACATGATCGAACTCACCGACACTGACGATACTATCCGTGGCTTCGTCGAGGACATCACTTTCCAGTACACCAAGATATTCACCCTCGACAACACTTTCTTGGTGATCCCGAACGGAACGATCCGCGACCGCGACGTCATCAACTACTCCGCCGAAGACCCGCGAACGAGGCTCTCGCTCGATATTCTCGTGACCTACGAGGGCGACCTCGCACAAGCTCGGGATCTGATCGAGCGCGCGGCGCGGGACGTCGACACCGTGATCCGGGGCGGACCGGACATCCGGATCGGCAGCGCGCGCTATCCCGCTGCACCGACGTGTTACATCAACGAGTACGCCGACAGCGGCGTGCTTCTGACGCTGCGGTACTGGGTCCGGGAGCCGTACAAACTCCTGACTGTGCGTTCGGCGGTGCAGGAAAACGTCTGGGAGCGACTCGACGGAACCGACGTCGAGTTCGCCTATCCGCACACGAAGGTCGTTTTCGACGATTCCAATGGCCCGTCCACACCGCGCGACGGCCCACAGTTCGACTACCGGCGAAGGTGAGAGGGAGCTGACTTATCCGGAGCGCGGCGCGGCGACGACGTGACAGTCGAGCTGGTCGCCAAGATACTGCGCGACGTCCGGCTCGTCGGTGATCCGGCGAACCATCCGTCGCCACCGACCGGCCTGCTTTCGACCGATCACGACCACGTCGGCGTCCTCGGTGGCGACTTCGTCGAGGATGGTCTCCTCGACGAGAAAGCCGGTGCGGACGGCGTACCGCGTCCGGTCGAGCGGACCGAACGTCGCTTCGACCGCGTGCTTGAGATCGGCCTGCGTGACCCGCTGATTCGACTGATAGAGATCGACGTGGAGCACCGAGAGGGCAGCGTCGCGTTCGTCGGCGACCGCGATCGCGGTTTCGAGCGTGCGCCGGGAGTGTTCGCTCAGCGGATACCGGACGGGCACGACGACCTGCGTCATCGATTGCTCGTAGCGGAGCGAGTCGCCTGAAGCTTTTCATTTCTCTATCGTGTCGGTGCGCGTCGAGCGACCGATCGCAGCAACCTCAGTGCACTGGACCCAGTACGCACTTGTCCGGCGCGGCCCACCGTCGATCATGGACGCGAAAACGACCGCCGACGGCCGACGGCTCTACGTCGACCACGAGGCGGCCGAACGCGGGTCGAAAGGGCCGTTTTTCGTGGCGTACACGAGCGAGACCGACGACTCGCGGTGGGGGTACTACTGCGCGAACTGCGGCGCGTTCGACAACGCGATGGATGCGATGGGCCGACTCAAATGCAACGTGTGCGCCAACATCAAGAAACCGGACGAGTGGGACGCAGCCCACGAGTAGCGAACGAACTAGAGAGTACATTGGGGGAGGAACACTTATTGCGTGACGTGTTGTATCCTCCGACGAATGGGGGTTGTTACCACGCCACCGACCGAAGCGGCCCGATCGATCTTCACCGATCTCGGCTACACCGTCTCCGGAAGCGGCTGCGAGTTCAGCGCCGAGCGAAAGTGGCGCGTCGTCGACGTTACTGCCGCCGACGAGTCGACGGAACTGCCCGAGTCGGGCGATCTGCGGTGTTTCGTCGCCCGAGAGGACACCGCACGTGACCTCCGCGAGCGACTGCTCGCGACCAAACCCGACTACGACTGGGCGGTCATCGGTGTCGATACTGCCGGCGAGTACGAGGTGCTCCACCCCTCGCTCGGCCCCGCACTCGTCGCCTGAGGCTGTCGGGCTACAACAGCACCGCCGGGCTACAGCCCGCGTCGCACCGCAGCGAGCCCGGCGTCGGGATCGATATCGGCATCCTGGGCCGCGAGCGCGTCGCCGAGTGCCGCCACGAGCGCGAGGACGTTCGCCGGCCGTGCGGAGTGGCCCATACACCCCACTCGAAGCACGTCGCCAGCGAGATCGCCGAGCCCGCCCGCGACCTCGATCCCGTGCTCGGAGAGCAGGTGATCGATGACTGCCGTGTCGTCGACGCCGTCGGGAAGGGCGACGGTGTTCAGGCTCGGAAGCCACGACTCGCTCGCGAGCCCGAGCCCCATCGCTTCGACGCCGTCCCGCAGCGCACCCGCGACCCGCTCGTGGCGCTCCCAGCGTGCTTCGATCCCCTCTTCTGCCACCAGTCGAAGCGCCTCGCGGAGCGCGTAGACGTTGGTGATCGGCGCGGTGTGGTGGTACGCACGCTCCTCGCCCCAGTAGTCCGCGAGCAGGGAGAGGTCGAGATACCACGATCGAACCGGGGCGTCGCGGCTCGTGACCTTCTCGACCGCGCGTTCGGAGAGAGTGAGCGGGCTCGCGCCCGGCGGCGCGGAGAGGCACTTCTGGGTGGCCGAGTACGCCGCGTCGATCCCCCACTCGTCGACCCGAAGCTCGACCCCGCCGAGCGACGTCACCGTGTCCGCGATCGTGAGCGCGCCGTGGTCGTGGGCGATCTCGGTGAGCGCCGGCACGTCGGGCTGAAGCACGCCGGTGCTGGTCTCGGCGTGGACGAACCCCACCACGTCGGGATCGTGGGTCTCGCACGCCGCGGCGACGTCGTCCGGATCGAGCGGTGCACCCCACGGCGCACTGACCCGTTCGACCGTCCCGCCGGCCCGACGGACCATCGACGCCATCCGATCACCGAAGTAGCCGTTGTCCGGAACCAGAACCGTGTCGTCGGGCTCGGTGAGGTTCGCGATCGCGCTCTCCATCGCGGCCGATCCCGTGCCGCTCACCGGGATGGTGAACTCGTTGTCGGTCCGAAAGGTGTATCGAAGCAGCTCCTGAACCTCGTCCATCAGATCGACGAAGGCCGGGTCGAGATGGCCGACCAGGGGCGTGCTCATCGCTCGCCGCACGCGCGGGTGGACCTCACTCGGACCGGGTCCCATCAACGTTCGATCCGGTGGCGTGAGTTCACCGGCTTCGGGCGGCTCCATACCGCTGTCCGGGGGGCTTCGGGCAAAAGGATGGGGGAATCGGCACGACTCGTTCTCCAGGACTGTCGATGGACGACCGAGCGCGGGGCGGGAGTGCGTCGCGTACCCACGAGTAATTTAATACTGTTGGCACTCTTCGTCGAACCATGTTCGTCGGCCACGGACTGCTGGCGTTCGCATTCGTCGCAGCGGGTGCGCGCTGGACCGGGCAATCGCGCGAGCACGCGCTCGCGCTCGCCATAGCGGCCGGCGCGTTCGCTACTCTGCCCGATGTCGACATCCTCTATGCGCCGATCGGCCTGGTGACCTCTGGCGCGCTCGGCGTCGAGGGGTTCTGGGCCGCCGGCAACGTCGTCCACCGTGCGGTCACCCACTCTCTCGTCGTCGCGCCGATCGCGGCGATCGCGTTTCGCTACTGGAGCCGGGCGGAGCGATCGACGGCCGCACCGGCGGTGGACGCGGCGCGAGCCTCGGACTGGTCGACGGCTGTGACTGCCGATCGTGCTGTGGCTGTCGTGCTCCTCGCAGGCCTCACCGTGGTTTCCGGGGTCGTCAGCGGTCCGCTCGGCGCGTTCGTCATGGTCGTGTTCGGCCTCGTGGGCTGTGGCGTGACGACGGTGGCGGTTCGACGTGGCGACCTCTCCCCGAAAGCAGTGCTGCTCGTTGCGGCGTTCGGGCTGGCGAGCCACCCGTTCGGTGATCTGGTCACCGGCGGGCCGCCGCAGTTGCTCTACCCGTTCGACCTCGGCCTGTTGACCCAGCGTATCAGCCTCGCCGCCGACCCGACGCTGCATCTGTTCGGCGCGTTCTGGCTCGAACTCGCCACGCTCTGGCTCGCACTCGTGGTCTACACCACACTCACCGACCGCCGGGTACGGGACGCGATTCACGGCCGGGCGGCGCTCGGTGTGGCCTACGCGGCGGCCGTGCTCGCCGTTCCCGCACCGACGCTCGCATCGTCGTACGAGTTCGTCTTCAGCGTACTCGCGGTCGGAATCGTCGGTCCCGTGCCGCTCGTGCGACGGCGGTGGCGCGCGTGGCGACGGACACACCGACCAGCCAGCGAGTACGGTGCGCTCACGGCGGCGCTCACCGGCCTCACGGCGATCACGCTCGCGTCGGTCGGCTATGCGATCGCCTACGCCGTGCTCTGAGGACGGCAGTCTTTATCCCCCGGGCGACGAACGAGGGGCTATGTCGCGGGCGGACATCGGTCGAATCGTCGAAAGCGAGCGCTCGAACGCGAGACTCGGGTGGGTGCTGATCGCGTTCATCGCGGTGGTCGCGGCAGCGAACCTGCTTGAGGGCGATCTCCTCGGAGCAGGGTTCGCGGCGAGCATCGTGGCTCTCGTTTCGTTTCCCTCGATCGCGTTCGGCTCCCCACGAGCGATGTTGCCGTGGGAGGTGCTCGCGGTCGTCACGCTGCCGATGATCGGCCGTACGATCGCCCCGCCGATGATCGCCGAAGTCGCCACGTACCTCGGCGTGGCAGCGATCGCACTGGTGATCGCGGTCGAGCTCCATCTCTTTACGACCGTCGAGATGAGCTACCGCTTCGCCGTGGTTTTCGTCGTGATCACCACGATCGCGACCGCCGGGATCTGGGCGGTCACGCGCTGGATCGCCGATCTCATCCTCGGCACTGGCTTTCTGGTGTCCGAGGACGCGCTGATGTGGGAGTTCGTCGCCTCGACCGTCGCCGGGATCGGTGCTGGGATCGTTTTCGAGTGGTACGTTCGCCGGCGGCTCGACCCCGCGCGGTTCGCCGGAGGCGTCGAATGAACCTTCGCGATCGAATCGGGATCACCGAGCGCCGCCAGCGCCAGGTCACGTGGGCGATGGAGGTCGGACTGATCGGGATGTTCTTCATCGGGCTCGATCGCGGGACCACGGGGATCGTGATCAACACCGGCATCGCGTTGCTCGTGACCCGGCTCCCTTCGGTGCTCGAACGCGACTACGAGATTCCGATGGATCCGGGGCTCACCCTCTGGATCACGAGCGCGGTGTTCCTCCATGCGTTCGGGACCGTCGGTTTGCCGGGATCGCCGCTCACGCCTTACCAGTCGGTGTGGTGGTACGACCACCTCACTCACGGGCTGTCGGCGTCGGTGGTTGCGGCGGTGGGCTACGCTGCCGTCCGCGCGCTCGACGTTCACAGCGACGAGGTGTCCTATCCGGCGGAGTTCACGGTCGTGTTCGTCTTCCTGTTCGTGCTCGCGTTCGGCGTGCTCTGGGAGGTGATCGAGTTCACGGTCGCGGAGCTCGCCGCGGTACTCGGGACCGGAAACGTCCTCACCCAGTACGGGCTCGAAGACACGATGCTCGATCTCATTTTCGACACCGTCGGCGCGGCGGTGGTCGCGATTTGGGGTGGTGCACGCCTGAGTGGGGTCGTGACCGCGCTCGCCGATCGCTTCGACGCCGCGAGGCGTAGTACCGAGCGATAGAGGAGGTCATCGACCGCCGGGAGCCGCGGTTTTATGATTCTGCCGGGCGAACCGGGCGACGCACATGGTGTACAAGAAGATCACGCTGATCGGGACGAGCGACGAAGGGTTCGATGCGGCCGTCGACGAGGCCGTCGACCGGGCGGAGGACACCCTCGACAACGTAAAATGGGCCAACGCCGAGAACCTCGGGGTCGAGATCGCGAACGCCGACGGCCGGGAGTATCAGGCCGAGGTCGAGGTCGCGTTCGAGCTCGACGGGTAGTCTGGCGGCGGAGCGGTTGCGGGTGCGGTGCTGTGCGGAGCGGTGGCCGTGAGCGCGCCCGAGCGCGACAGCGCCGGGCGCGCGAGCATGGGGAAGGGCAGGGCCTCAGCGCGTGCGAACGGGCACGAAGCGCCCGTGAGCAGACGCGACAGCGCGGGTCGCGCAATGCGGTCCTGGTGTCCTGACGAGCGGAGCGAGTCAGGGCTTGGAAGAGCTCTGCTCTTCCAGTGGACATGAAAAGGGCGAGGAACCGCCGCCAGGCGTCCGGCCGACCGTAGGGAGGCCGGATGCGCGGGCCGGTGGCCCGCGCAGTTCCGAGGGCTTTCAGGTGCGCCAGTAGGCAGGGGTGAGCAACACGAGCACCGGCAGAATTTCGAGGCGGCCGATCCACATCAGAAACGTCAGCAGGAGCTTCGACGTGGCCGGAAACCCGAGGTAGCTGTTCATCGGGCCAACCACGCCGAAGCCGGGCCCGACGTTGCCGAGGGTTGCGGCGACGGCGCTCATCGACTCGAACGCGGTCACCTGATAGCCGACCCGCCACGCGTCGGCGACCACCAGCATCGTGGCGACGAAAAAGAAGACGAGATACAGCAGGGTGAACGCGTAGATCCCTCTGAGGGCACGTTCGTCGATGACCCGCCCACCGAGTCGGACCGGCGAGACCGCCTCGGGATGCACAGTCGTGAACAGTTCGCGGCGGAGGGATTTGACGATCACCACCCACCGGACGATCTTGATCGCGCCACCGGTCGAGCCCGCGGAGCCACCGACGAACATCGCGAACAGGAGGAGGTATTTGGCCGGCGCGCCCCATGTGTTGAAGTCCATGCTGGCGTAGCCAGTCGTCGTGACGATCGAGACGATCTGGAACGCCGCGTGACGCACCGAATCCTCGAGTGCGCCGACGATCGGCGGGACGGCCGACGGGTTCGCGCTGATCCCGATGCCGGTGAACAGGAGCCCCGCGATCACGGCCGTCAGCACGCCGATGACGCCGGCGTACGACCGAAACTCGGTGTCCCGAAACAGACGCTCGGGTTCGCCGTTCAGCACGTGCCAGAACAGCGCGAAGTTCGTCCCGGCGGCGATCATGAACGGGATGATGACCCACTGGACCGCCGCGGAGAACGCCTCGATCGACCGTGCTTCCGGCGAGAATCCCCCAGTTGGCATCGTCGTGAGCGGATGCGAGACGGCGTTGAAGAGGTCCATGTTGGGGGCGAGCCCACCGAGATGGAGGCCGTAGAGGAGCAGCATCTCCAGGAGCGTGAAGCCGAGATACGCGAGCCAGAGGACGCGCGCGGTCTCGGCGATGCGTGGCGTGAGCTTCTGAATACCGGGGCCCGGCGCTTCGGCGTCCATCAACTGCGCGCCACCGACCGAGAGTTCGGGGAGGATCGCGACCGCGAGCACGACGATCCCCATCCCGCCGAGCCACTGGGTGAGCTGTCGCCAGAGCATGATGGCGTGGGAGTGACGATCGAGCGAGATATCGCCCATCACGGTCGCTCCCGTGGTGGTGAAGCCGCTCATCGACTCGAACAGCGCGTTCGTGGGCTGGGCGAGCGTCGACTCGGTGCCGAGGAAGCCCGCGAGGAGGTAGGGAATCGTCCCGACGATCGCGACCAGAAGCCACGTGAGCGCGACCATCAGGAAGCCCTCGCGCGCGCCGAGGTCGGGGTCGGGATCGACGCGTTCGAGCGCGACGCCGATCGCGACGGTGATGGCGAACGCGGCGGCGAACGTGGGTGCGTCGGCCCCGTAGTACAGACCCACGGCGAGCGGCACGAGCAACACTCCGGAGAGGTATTTGACGACCGTTCCGACGAGGCCGACGCTCGCCCGCCAGTCGACGTGCGACCAGCTCACCGCTCCCACCCCGAGGTCACGTTCGGTCCGGCGACTGTCGATCGGATCAATCTATCGCTCTCGATCCCCACGACCGCCGACGACTGCCTACGACCGCCAGAAGGCAGTCGTGAAGAGAACGAGAACGGGAACGATCTCGATGCGGCCGATCCACATCAGAACGATCATGACGAGCTTCGTCGAGACGGGAAACGCCTCGTAGCTCCCGTAGGGTCCCGCAAGCCCGAACGCCGGCCCGATGTTGAGAAACGTCGAGGCTGCCGCTCCCATCGCCTCGAACTCGCCGAGCGCCAGGCCGACCCGCGCAGCGTCCACGATCACGAACACCGTCAGAAACCCGAAGATCACGACGCTCACCAGAGTGTAGGTGTACACGTCGCGGATCGTGCTCTCGTCGATCGGCCGGCCGGAGAGGCGGATCGGTCGGATGGCCTCCGGGTGGATCGCGGTGAAGAGGTCGCGGCGGAACGCCTTGGCGACGACGAGCCACCGGAGCGTCTTGATCGAGCAGGTGGTGCTGCCGGCCATTCCGCCGACGAACATCCCGACGAGGAGGATGTGGCGCGCAAGTGTTGGCCATGTGTCGAAGTCGACGGTCGCGTAGCCCGTCGTCGTGAAAATCGAGACGGCCTGGAAGACGGCGTGGCGAAGGGTGTCGAGTCCCGAGAACCCCTCCTCGAACGCCAGCGCCGCCACGATGAGGGCCGTCGCGCCGGCGAGGATCGTGAGGTAGAAGCGAAACTCCTCGCTCTCGCGGAGCCGCGAGGGGTCGCCACGCGCGAGGTAGTACAGCAGGACGAAGTTGGTCGCACCGACGATCATGAAGAGGATCACGACCCACTGTACGGCCGGGGAGAACGCGCCGATGCTCGCCGCCTCGGGCGAGAAACCGGCGGTTGAGACGGTCGTGAGCGCGTGAGCAACCGCGTTGTAGGGCCCCATGTTCGGGGCGAGTCCCACGACCCGGAGTCCGAGCAACACGAGCACCAGCAGCGCCGTCAGCCCGACGTACAGTCCGCCGAGCAGGCGTGCGGTGCCGGCGATGCTGGGTGTGAGTTTCGTGACGTTTCTGGTTTGGGTCTCGGTCTCCATCAGCTGTGCGCCGCTGACCGAGAGCCGCGAGAGCAGCCCGACCGCGAGCACGAGGATGCCGAGCCCGCCGAGCCACTGGAGGACGCTCCGCCACAACAGGATCGAGCGCGAGTGGGCCTCGAACGACTGGATGACCGTCGCTCCCGTGGTGGTGATCCCGCTCATCGACTCGAACAGCGCGTTCACTGGAGTCGCGAGAACGCCCGTGTCGGCGAGAACAAATGGGATCGCTCCGACGAGCGCGACCGACAGCCACGAGAGCGCCACCAGCAAGAACGCCTCTCGTGGACCCGTATCGCCGCGTTCGAGCCGCTCCAACCCTTTACCGACGACGACCGAGGGCACGAGCGGGACGGCGAACGGAACGGGGGATTCGCCGTAACCGAGCGCGACCACCGTGAGGACGGAGAGCGGCCACGCGAGTCCCTTCAGCACGGTGCCGAGGAGGCTCGCGGTCGTCCGGAGATCGACCCGGACGGCCATCAAATCTGGCTGGCGACGGTGTCGATGGCGTCGCTCTCGGCGAACACGACGACGTGATCGCCGACCTCTACCACTGTGTCACCTCGCGGCGTGACGAACTCGCCGTCCCGCGTGATCGCGCCGATGGTCACCCTCGTCGGGAGGTCGGCGGCGGACTCGTGGATCGGGCGGCCGGCGAGTACGCTGTCGTCGCTGATCTCGATTTCGAGCACCTCCGCGCGGTCACGATCGACGATCGCGACGTTTTCGGGGGTGCCATCGTGTGCGAGCCGGATGATCTCCTCGGCGGTCGCCTCGCGTGGGTTGACTGCCGCGCCGACACCCACCGCCTCGAAGAGATCGGTGTATTCGGCGGTCTCGACCAGCGCGACCGTTCGTGGAACCCCGATCCGGGTGGCGAGCAGGCTGGCGAGCAGGTTCTTCTCGTCGCTGCCGAGCGCCGCGATCACCACGTCGGCATCGTCGACGTGTTCGCGCTGGAGGAACTCCTGGTCAGTTGCGTCGCTCTGCATCACCGTGGTGCCGGCGAGCTGCTCCGCGAGTTCGCGGGCACGATCGGGATCGCGCTCGATGAGTCGCGGGTGGAGCCCGCGGTCTTCGAGCAATCGTGCGGCCTCGACGGCGATCTCGCTGCCGCCGACGATCACGATGTCCTTGCCGTCCTCGTCCCGGCCAGGCGCGAGATCGCTCGCGAACGTGCGCGTGTTCTCGGGGCTCCCGATCACGATCAACTCGTCGTCGACCTCGATCGTCGTCTCCCCCTTTGGAATCACGACGTCGCCGTCCCGCAGCATCGCCGCGAAGGTGAGTTCGGTGAAGTGATCCGCCTCGGCCACCGTCCGGCCCGCGACGGGGCTGCCCTCGGGCACGCAGAACTCCGCCATCATCACGCGGCCCTCGGCGAACACGTCGACGTCCCGAGCGGCGGGCAGCCCGATGACACGGACCATCGTCTCGGCCGCCAGCAGGTTGGTACACACCATGAAGTCGACGCCGAACGCGCCGCCGGCCTCCTGCCACGTGTCGAGGTAGTTGGTCCGCTTCACTCGCGCGACGGTGAACGCGTCGCTCGCGGTCTTCGCCGTCGCACACGCCACGATGTTGGTTTCGTCGTTGTCGGTGCTCGCGATCAGGAGGTCCGCCGCTTCGATCTCGGCCTCCCGGAGCGTCGACAGCGACGCACCGTCGCCCTCGATGGCGAGTACGTCGAGCGAGTACGTCAGCGCGTCGACCCGCTCTGCGTCCGCGTCGATCACCACGACCTCGTGGCCAGCGTCGAGACTCGCAGCGATGGAGGAACCGACCTGCCCCGCACCGATGATGACTACTCGCACGTGTACCGCCCTCGAACCATACCGACAGTTCTCCGGGCCGGGTAAGTGGATTTCCCTTCGCTACCGTTGAGCCGTAGCCGTGGTCACGCACACGTCGCGGGTCGCACGGTCCGAGGCTCGTTCTCGGGTGAGTCTATTCGCGGTACTCGTCGGTCACGTCCTCGAGCTCCACGGCCCCTTCGGGCACTCGATAGGCGGTGACGACGGAGCGGTCGGCGTCCGGCGAGTTCACCGTCTTGTCGACCGCATACCCCACGTACGTACAGTCATCGCGTGTGAACTCGACCACCGAGTAGCCCCAGTTGTGGCTGTCGAAAAAGTCGATATGAGGGTTCATCGCCGTGACCAGCCACGTCAGCAACGGCTCGGTGAGCCTGCCGCGCCAGCCCCGCGTGAGGCGGAGCGCCTCGGCGATGTTCAACGATGTGACGGCGGGCGTCATGAACTCGACGCCGATCCGATCGCCCCGTGCGACACCCTCACCGCCCGAGACTCGCCCCGGATAGGAGGTCTGTTGGTACGCCGCCACGTAGCAGTGCATGTCGCCGGTGAGCGTCACGTAGTTGTCGACGTCGGCAGCCCCGATCGACTCCGTGATCCGCTGGCGTTCGCGCGTGTAGCCGTCCCACCCGCCCTGGACCGGATAGATCGACAGCGGCCCGGAGCCCAGTCTGAGGGGGACCGTCAGCACCTCGTCTGCCCAGACCGTCCACGTCGACGTCGATTCGGTGATCGTGTCGATGAGCCACTCGCGCTGTTGCTCGCCAAGCATCGTCCGTCCGGGCGGTTCGTACTGCGGACCGACGTTGTCCACCGTTGGAATCGCTTCCCGTGGGGGGTCGCGAAACAGGCGTTCGTCGGTCATCACGAGCGTCACGAGGTCGCCGAACGCGAACGAGCGCCACAATCGAAAACGCTCCTGGAGCGAGTCCCCGTTCGGATCGTACTCCACGCGAGCGGGCATGTACTCCCACCACGCGTGCATTGCGTCGGCGACGAGGTCGGTCATGAACGCGGGATCGTCGGCCCGTGGGTGATCGCCCGCCGGCGCGTCCCGCCGGTCGTCCCAATAGAGGTCGTTGACGAACTCGTGATCGTCCCAGCTGGCGATCAGGGTATGGGATTCGAGTGCTTCCTGATAGAACTCGTCCGAGCGATACTTGCGATAGAGATAGCGGTAATCATCCAAGTCCTGTACCCGGTCGTGGCCGCTCGGGAACGACGTCTCGCGGTCGTACTCGTCGGTGTCAGGGCCGCTGAAGTGGCCGTCGTCGGATTCGTAGATGGAGTCGCCGACGTGGACGAGGAAGTCGACGTCCTCCTCGGCAACGTGGTGGAGGGCGGGATAGTAGCCGTTCTGGTAGTTCTGACACGCGAGCACGCCGAGCCGGAGCGAGTCGGGCGAGTCGTCAGGCCGGGGAAGCGTTTGACACTGACCGGTCTTCGACGCCACCCCGTCGTAGACGAACCGGTAGTGGTACGCCTGGTTCGGGGCGAGATGGCCATCGAGATCGACGTTCACCGTGTGGTCGTGCGCGCGGATTCGGCGGTCGTCGTCGGTGACACCGCTGTACACGATGTCCTCGAACGCCGCGTCGGTGGCGACCTGCACCGCCAGGGATGCAGCAGCGTCGAAGGCGTCGGGTGCGATGCGCGTCCAGAGGATGACGCCCGTCGGCGTCGGTCCGCCGCTCGCGATCGACTGGGGGAACGTCTCGGCCGGATCGGCCTGTGGATCGAAATCGAAGACCGACGCATCGCTCGTCTCGGAGGGTGCCACCGCGGTCGCGAGGTCGTGCGAGTCGAGCGTCGACAGCAACGCCGAGTGGTCGTCCGCTCCGCGCGAGGGTTCGTCTCGCCCGCCGATACCCGCGTCGTTCGCCATGACCGACAGTCGAAAGCGAAGCGCATCCGCGTTGTGGTTGGCTCGCCCGAGACGATGGAGTCGGGTGTTCACGCCTCGCAGTCGCGGTTCCAGCGGGGCTGTCCGGTGCGGACAGCGGTGTGGAGAGCGCCAGCAGTTCTACCGCGAATGAGTGACCGCAGGGAGCGAGTGAGCGGAGGTTTTTGATGAACCTTTTTGCGAGGAGAGGTGCGCGAGCGCACCCGACGAAGTAAAAAGGTTCAGCCGAACATCTGGCGCATCATGGGATGCATCTCCATGAGCTGCTCCTCGGCGATCTCCTCGTAGAGCTTGTAGGTGATCGAGACCGTGAGTAGCAGGCCCGTCCCGCCGACGGTCCCGATGGTGCCGAGCATGTTCGCGCCGACCGCGAGCAGCCCCACCAGAGCCCCGCCGATCACCGTGACCTGCGGGATGTAGCGTTCGAGCACTTTCTCGATCACGCCGGGGTTCTGGCGGAAGCCGGGGATCTGCATCCCGGAGTTCTGGATCTGCTTGGCCGTCGACTCGGGACCCATGTCGGCGGTTTCGACCCAGAAGATCGCGAAGATCGCGCCACCGATCACCATGAACGTGAGATCGACCCCGACCCGGAGCGCGACCTGCCACGCCGCCTGGCTCGCTCCGAGCCAGTCCTGTGGGGTGTAGATCGGCGCGAAGTAGTAGAACAGCCCGCCGACTGGCTGGCCGTCCGAGTAGACGCCGATCCATGCCGGCAGACCGAGCTGGGAGTTCAGGATCCGGCCGAGGAACTGGATGTTGGCCTGGACCGCGCGAACGAGGATCATCGGCAGGACGCTCGCGTAGATCAGCTTCACCGGGAATCGGCCGCGTGCGCCCTTGACCCGCGCGTGGCTCAGCGGGATCTCGACTCGAACGCTCTCGGCGTACACCACCACGACGAAGATCAGGACGGTGGTGAACAGCGCCACGAGCTCGCCCTCCCCGAGCAGCAGCGTCTGGAGGCCCGAACTGGTCAGCGGTGAGACTTCGATCGAACCGGTCAGAATCCCGAACCAGCTCGCGAAGAAGCCGTCGGAACCGACGAGCCCACCGACGAGCCGCTGGCTCACGCCCGCGATGATGAACAGTCCGATCCCCGAGCCGACGCCCCACTTCGAGATGACTTCGTCCATGAACAGGATCAACACCCCGCCGACGAAGATCTGGGCGAATATCAGCCACTGCACGCCGACGAGACCGAGCCCGGTCGACTGCGCGACCGCTTCGCTCGCCGGCAAGAACCCGCCCGCGAACACGTACGGCAGTCCCGTGACGCAGATCATTACGATCACGAGGAACTTCTGGAGCCCCTGATAGAGGATCTGATCCCGCGGGTCTGAGGTGTCGAGTCCGAGCAGGTTGGCCCCGCCGAGGAGCTGGAGCACGATGCTCGCGGTCACGATCGGCCCGATCCCGAGCTGGAGGATGCTCCCCCGGCCTACCGCGAGGATCGAGCTGAACTGCCCGAACGGGTTCCCTGCCTGACCCGTCTGGAGGCCGTAGAGTGCGACGTTCGTCAGGAAAAAGTACAGAACGAGCACTCCGGCTGTCCACCCGAGCTTGCGTCTGAAGGGCACGTGACCCTCCGGCTGCCGGACCGTCGGCATCCGCGTCAGGACCGGCTCGGC
The DNA here is from genome assembly GCF_000336935.1 of Halococcus salifodinae DSM 8989. Taxonomy (NCBI): domain Archaea; kingdom Methanobacteriati; phylum Methanobacteriota; class Halobacteria; order Halobacteriales; family Halococcaceae; genus Halococcus; species Halococcus salifodinae. The sequence goes on from NZ_AOME01000078.1 coordinate 83,193, forward strand.
GGTCTCCTTCCAACCCATTTTCGCGACCTCAGGACTCCGCGGTTGTAGCTTCTTCGTCTGACTCCTCGTCGTCGTCCTCGCGGGCGGCGAGGCGTTCCTCGCCGCGGTCGCTCAGGACGGCCTCGCCGCCCGCGCCGTCGAGCAGGTCGCGTGCGCTGTCCGAGAACGTGTCGGCGGTCACCGTCAGCGACTGGCGGACCTGGCCGCCGCCGAGCACCTTCACGACGTCGGCCTCGTGGCCGTCCTCGACGACGTCACGCGCGTCGAGCCGGTAGCCGTCCTCGGTATCCTCGGCGAGATCGTCGGCGGCGAACAGCGCCGCGTCCTCGTCGAGTTCGCGCACGTCGATCGTACGGATGTCCTCTTTGACCTTCTCCGGGCGGTCGAACCCGTGTTTGCCGAGCGGTCCGTAGTTGTGGAACTCGTGATCGTCACGCCCCGCGCGCCCGCGCCCGCCCCGGTGGCCGGCCCCGCGTCGGTTCTTGTGGGAGCCGCCGCCGTGGGTGCGCGACCCGCGCTGGCGTCGTTTCTTGCTTGTCATTGTTGTAATCCGTGAACCGCGTGATTACCGCATCGCCGTCAGCAGCGCGTCGATGCCGTCGGTGTCGTGCTTGCCGAGCTCGCCGCCCTCCGGCGTCGGGTGTTTGACGCCATCGTGCCCGCCCCGTGGCGGGTGGAGTCGGAGCGCGGGGACGAGCCCCGCCTCCCGCAGCGTGGTCTCTTCCGCGAGCAGCGCTGCCGCGAGCCCCGCGATGTCGTCGTGTTCGGTGTTGTCTGCTACCCACTCATCGTCGATTGCCCCCGATCCCTCGTCGGGCTCGCCACGACTCCGGATGGTGCGTTCGAGCACCGCCTGGCTCGGCTCGCCGAAGGCCACATAGTCGTTGACCTTCGTGATCATCCCGCGGTAGGTGTCGGTCTCGGGCACCAGCGCACAGTGGTTGGTGCTGTGGACGTTGAGCATCGTGAGGGTGTCGCGAACCTCCTGGCTCATGTTGACTTCGCCGCGGAGCTGAACGAGCGCTTGCATCACTCGATCACCTCCCGCTTGCGGCGGGTTTCTGCGGGAACTCTGGCCTCGCCGGTCGCTCGGAGCGCGTTGAACGTCGCCTTCGCGAAGTTCACCGTGGTTCGGGTCGTCCCCGACGAACGCGTCCAGATGTCCTCGATGCCCGCGAGTTCGAGGATCGAACGCGCGGTCTCCCCGCCCGCGAGCCCGAGTCCTCGGGGGGCCGGTCGGAGCTCGACCTCGACGCTGCCCGCCTTTCCGCTGGTGCGAAGCGCGACGGTGTGGGGGCGGCCGCAGCCACACTCCCACGACCCGCAGCCCCGCGAGACGTTGACGACGTTGAGCTTCGCGATCCCGATCGCCTTCTGGATCGCCGAGCCGACCTGATCGTCGCGGCCTTCCGCATACCCAACGTAGCCGTCGCGGTTGCCGATCGCGACCACACACCGGAACTTCACCCGGCGGCCGGAGTCGGTCATCCGCTGGACCATGTTGATGTCGAGGACGTCGTCCTCGAGGCCGGGGAGGAGCTGGTCGGTGATCTCGGGCTCCTTCAGCGGGAGCCCCGAGTTCAGCGCCTCGCCCATCGTAGTGATTTCCTCTTCGGCGACCTGTTTGCCGAGCCGCGTGCGCGGCTCCCAGCCGCGTCTACTCATCGGTCCCTCCAAGCTCGTGATCGAATTCGTCCATGATCGTGGTTCTGATCTCCTCGAAGTGTGCCGGCAGTTCGGTCGCGTCGAACTCACCGGAATACAGCTGTTCGTCCCGGCTCTCGGCGTACTCCGCGACGTGCTCGCCGCTGGTGCGCGACCAGTCAGCGAACACCGACTCGTTGTGCGGAACGTCGAGGCCGGCGTCGATCGCGCCCTCCTGGATCGCGAACACCTTGCTGCCCGGCGTCGCGGTGTTGAGGCCGATGTCGAGTACGGCCTGGTCGACGTCGGTATCTCGCGCGCGCAGTCCGGCGAGCAACCCCGTGAGGTACGCACTCGGCAGGTTCCCGGTGGGAGCCTCCCAGCCGTACTCGGCGAGATCGGCCGAACTCGCGCTCGCGTGCGTTTGGTCGCCGTCGGGGCCGGGAGTCACCAGCTGCGCCCTGACGTGGCGGTTGCTCTTGCGAGCAACCAGTCGGGGTTTGCCTGATTTCAACAGGCGCAACCGCTGATGGTAGTCCGTCCGGACCTCGCGCCGGCGGCGCATCGGAACGTTGTATCGTGGTCCTGTTGCCATTGTTATTCGTCCTCGATCGTCACGTCGTACTCGTTCGTGGCGAACGTTTCTAACCTGTCGACGCTGTCGAACTCGCCACCGCCCGCCTTGTCGTAGAGCGCGCGGTACTGGGTTCGATCGAGCGTCCCGTCGGCGCGCAGCTCCTTCAGCCGGCGGCGCTGGGCCCGAATCCGCGAGACCCACGCGTCCTTGCTGTTCTCACGGGCTCCGGCGGTCCCCTTCCGCGTGCCGGGGCCGCTGCGGTGGCCGGCGGCGCGCTTTTTGTCACGCTCGCGCGCGCGGCCTCGTGAGTTCGATTTCGCCGCCTTCGATTCGATGGTTCCGTTGGCGACCTGCTCGCGGATGTCCTCGCGGGTGATCGCCTCCGCGATCTCGCCCTGGGCCTCGGGATCGAACCAGACGCGGTTCTCCCCGCAATCGAGCACGTCCGCGGCCAGTCGCCGCTGTGCGGTCAGATCAGTCATCCTCTGTCACCTCGACTTCGACGTAGGTCGGGTTGAGAACCCGAATTCCGTCGTCTTCGGCCTGTTCTTCGATGCGTTCGCGCTTCCGGCCGCCGACCGTCGACCCGATCCGCACCGCCTCGGTGTCGCTGTCGACGCCCTCCAGATCGTCCGTGTTCTCCACACGGACCTCCTCGAACCCGCTCGGGTGACGGCCCCGAACCGGTTTCGCGGTTCGATAGCCCGCCTCGACGGTCGCGCCCTTGCCCTTGACGCCCCGGCGCTGTTTCGAGAGCGTCCCGGTGGGTCGTCGCCACGAGGTCGAGACTCGCTTTTTCATGTGGTGGTTCTGCCGGTTGAACGCCGGTCCCGGGTTGCGTCGGCGCTCGGCGAGGAGGCGACCCTCCTCGTCGTCGAGGTCCGGGGTCTTATCGGCGAGACCGCGCGGCTGGAGTTCCGTCTCGACGTCCTCGTCCGCTTCGGGTTCGGTCTCGTCTTCGACCTCGGTCTCGGTCTCGTCGGCGACTTCGAGACCACCGACGTCGGCTTTGATCCGTGCGGCGAGTGCGTTGCCGATCCCTTCGACATCGGCGAGGTCTGACTGCTCGGCCCGGCGAACGTCGTCGACGGACTCGAAGCCAGCCTCGCGGAGGGTGTCGGCCTTCGCGTCGCCGACACCGCTGACGTCGGTGAGATCGTCCGGAACCTCGTCGCTCTCGTCGTCAGCCGTCGTGTCGGTTTCGTTGGCTTCCGCAGCCTCGTCGACGTCGAGTTCGTCGACGTCGGCCTTGATCCGCGCGGCGAGTGCGTTGCCGATGCCCTCGATCTCGGCGAGGTCGTCCTGATCGGCGTCGCGGAGGTCCTCGATCGTCTCGAAGCCCGCGTCGCGGAGGTCGTCGGCCTTCTCGTCGCCGACGCCGTCGATCGCCGCGAGGTCGCGTTCGTTTTCGACGTCAGTTGCCACCGGCGGTCACCTCCGCTTTCCCCGGCTTCTCGGTGATGTACACGCCGTCCTGGAACACCCGTGTGTCCTTGCCGCTGACGCGGGTGAGCTGTTCGATGTCCGCAGCGGTCTGGCCCACGTCCTCCTTGTTCGGTCCGGAGAGCGTGACCAGCTCGTCGTCGATCTCGATCTCGGTGTCGCCGTGGACCGGCGTCCGGCGCGGCGCTTTCTCACCGAGGAAGTTCTGGATCACGACGTCGCCGTCCTCGGCGCGGACCTGCATCGGGAAGTGAGAGTAGAACACTTCCATCTCGTAGGTCCAGCCGTCGATTACACCGTGGATGGCGTTCGCGATGTGGCTCTTGAACGTGGTCGTGGTCGCGGTCGTCTTCGCGTCGTCGGCGTCGCTCTCGATCACGACCTCGCTGTCTTCGACTGCGACGGTGATGTTCGGGAACCACAGCCGGCGTGTGACGCTGCCCTCTGAACCGGAGACCGTGACGTCGAAGCGGTCGACTTCGACGGTTACGTCGTCCGGGATTGGTAGTCGTTCTTCTGTCATTGGTGATCAGTAGACGTACGCGAGCACCTGGCCACCGAAGCCCTGCTCGCGTGCCTCGTAGTGGCTCATCACGCCGTGGCTGGTCGTGACGATCAGCGTGCCGTAGTCCCGAGCCGGGAGGAACCGCTTCTCCCACTTCTCGAACTCGTCGGCCCCCGCCGAGTAGCGGGGTTTGACGGTGCCACAGCGGTTGATTGCGCCGTTCAGTTCGACCTCGAACT